>JALOMU010000123.1 GCA_025455285.1 Flavihumibacter sp. | reverse complement strand
CTTGAACCAACGTGGTTTTATCAGTCCGATTGCCAACAATGCCCTGTATTACTACAGGTATCAGTACGAAGGTAGTTTCTGGGAGGAAGGCAGGGAAATCAACCGTATAAAGGTGATCCCTAAACGAAAATATGAACCGGTATTTTCAGGCACCATCTTCATAACGGAAAATGACTGGAGTATCCATAGTCTGCAACTGGAGCTGTTGAAAACATCGCAGATGGAAATTCTTGATACCCTGCAGGTTGAACAGCTGTATGCGCCTTACGATAACAGGCGGTGGGTGATCCGTAAACAGGTGTTGTATCCAACGGTAAAGCGATTTGGTTTTGATGTGATAGGCAGCTCGGTAACGGTGTATTCGGATTTTGACCTGGAGCCGGAATTTGCGCCTAAGCATTTCAACAATATTGTGATGAAGTACAATGAGGGGTCTAACCGGAAATCAGTGGGGTACTGGGATTCCATCCGGCCGCTACCTTTGCAGCCGGAGGAGATCCTGGACTACAAAAGGAAGGATAGTTTGGAGCAGGCGCGTAAGGATCCCCGTTATCTTGATTCGCTGGACCGGATCCGAAACAAGGTTTCACCTGTTGCCTTATTGTTAACAGGGGAAAATTTCAGTATTCAGAAAAAGCGGGTAACCATCAGTGTGAATCCGGTTTTACAATGAAGGGTTGGCCATAGCAGCGTCTGGCGTATGGACAAAACGACTGGATTCCGTCAACACGGGTCGCTCTATCAGTATTAAGCCAACCATCCGGTATGGATTCAGCAACGGGCATTTGAATGCCAGGGTTCAGGGTGTTTACAATTTTGGTACGCGTAATCCATCCAGTTTGAGTTTTGCCGGAGGTAAATATGTATTTCAGTTTAATAATGAGGCCCCGGTGGGACCATTGGTGAACAGTTTTGCTACCCTATGGAGGGAGCTCAACTTTATGAAACTGTATGAAGCCTGGTATGGTAAACTGCAATACCGGAAGGAGTTGAATAACGGGTTTACTGTGATGGGAGGGATGCAGTATCAGGATCGCTGGTCGGTGAACAATACCACGGACTATAAATGGAGGAATCTGAAAGACCGGGAGTATACGCCAAATTTACCAGGTGATCTGCTATTGGCTCCGATGGAGGCACACCAGGCATTTTCCACCGAATTGAATATCACCTGGAAGCCTGGATTGCGGTTTGTGGAATTTCCTGATCGAAAATTGAATTTGGGGTCAAAATATCCTTCTATGTCGCTTGGTTTAACCAAAGGCTGGAAAGGGATTCTTGGTTCAGACGTTGATTACCTGAAATGGGAAACTGGGATACGCGATGATCTGAATCTGAAGATTGGCGGATTGTTCCAATATTCGGTTGCTGTGGGAGGGTTCCTGCAGCGCAATGCGGTACAGGTTCCGGATTTTAAACACTTTAATGGAAACCAGTTGCTGTTTGCAACTCCCTATATGACCAGTTTCCAGGGATTACCCTATTACAAGTTTAGTAATGCTTCCCGATTGTGGATGGAAGGCCATGTGGAACACCACCTCAATGGCTTATTGACGAATAAAATTCCAGGCTTCCGCCAATTGAACTGGTTCCTTGTGGGGGGCGTCAATGCGCTTTGGCTCGATGGGAACCGGCATTATGGCGAGGTGCTCCTGGGGTTGGAGAATATCCTGAAAATCATGCGGGTGGATATGGTATTCACCTTTGATCAGGGCCGGTTTGCAGGAACTTACGGGCGCTTATCTATTCGTGGCTTTTCATTTGGCGCTACTGATTAAGACCTTATTTCCCTACCTTTGCGGCGCAACAGAAATTTTGTTCACCAGGCAAGTGTCCTTAAAATTTCAACCAAAATGCCCGTATTACATAATCGTATCTCCCAGGAGGAGCTGAAACGTCGTTTGATGGAGGAAACCGAACCCCGGACCACCATTTCCTTTTACCAGTATTTTTTTATTGAAGATCCCCAGGCTTTCAGGGATCAGTTGTATGTACACCTGAATGCACTGAAAGTGTTTGGAAGGATCTATGTGGCGCAGGAGGGAATCAATGCACAAATCAGTGTACCGACGCCCAATTTTGAAGCGTTCCGCAATTATTTGTACAGCATTGAGCCTTTGGCTGGCTTACGTCTGAATATCGCGGTAGATGACGATGGAAAATCTTTTTGGGTACTCAAAATTAAAGTGCGCGATAAGATTGTAGCAGATGGAATTGAGGATCCGGCATTTGATATGCGAAATAAGGGGCGCTATGTGGACGCGGTTACCTTCAATCAGTTGACAGATGATCCCAATACCATCGTGGTTGACATGCGCAATCACTATGAATACGAAGTAGGTCATTTTGAACGTGCTATTGAAGTTCCTAGTGATACCTTCCGGGAGCAATTACCCATGGCGGCAGATATGCTGCAGGAGGATAAGGATAAAAATATCATTATGTATTGCACTGGAGGTATTCGTTGTGAAAAAGCCAGTGCCTATCTGTTGCATAAAGGATTCAGGAATGTTTTTCACCTGGAAGGCGGTATCATTCAATATGCAAACAAGGCGAAAGAATTAGGCCTTCCGAATAAATTCAAGGGTAAGAATTTCGTGTTCGACAACCGCCTGGGAGAGCGAATAACTGAAGAGATTATTGCTCGTTGTCACCAGTGTGGGGAACCGGCCGATGATCATACCAACTGTGCCAATGAGGGTTGCCATCTCCTGTTTATTCAGTGTAAAAAATGCGCTGAGAAATATGAGGGTTGTTGCAGTGCAGCGTGCCAGGAAGTGATCCATCTGCCACTGGAAGAGCAGAAAGCCTTACGAAAAGGCATAACTAAAGACCAGAATATCTTTAATAAATCCCGTGCCCGCCTGCGCCCGCGGATCAATTCTTAAGCTCACCCGACCTGTGCCACCGGTCGGGTAAAATGATCTTTCTTAAATCTGGCAGTATTGAAAATTCGTAGGTACAATACAAGCGATTGATTATCGTTTAATTACCGGCATCCTGTGCAAGACCGAATAAACCGCCGTGCCATGATCAATTTGCTGTTGACGAAATCAGGTTGGATTCAGAAAGAAGGAGTAGAAAGTACAGAAACCACAGTAGATCCGTTGGAGATTCGTAAAATGCGCATCTTTAATCGGCTTAACTGGCTGGGACTGATAACCGGTATTTGCCTGCCGATAGCCGGGTTGTTAAACAATGACCAACTACCGTTCGTTGCCTGGATCGTTGCCTGTTCTCCTGCCTTTATAAGTGGTACTGTATTACTGTTTAATTTTTATGGTAAATCGACTACAGGCCTGATGACTTATTTCACCTGTTATCCGGTATTGAGTACGATGGTTTATGCGGCTGACCTTGACCTGGGAATAGAATTATTCTTTGTACTATATGGGGTCTTATCGGTATTCTTTTTACCAAAAATCTGGCAGGCGATTTTTTGTGGATCAATTGCAGCAATTTGTTATATCCTGGTTTATGTATTAAAACGGGATTATGCCGTTCAGTTATCCGATTTGAATTTTCCTTTTTTTATTGGTAATCATTTATTAGCGCTTTTCTTCATCTTTTATGCCCTCTACCTGATCAAAAAAGAAAATACCGGTTACCAGCAGGAACTCCTGCAGTCCAATCAAAAACTACAGGCACAGAAAAAACTGGTTGAACAACAGTCAGCCCAGTTGAGTGATTTGAATTCACTCAAGAATAAACTGTTCTCAGTGATTGCGCATGATCTTCGTACACCGATGTATGCACTAAAAAACCTGTTTCGAAATATTGAGCAGTATGATATGCCCGCGGAGGAAGTAAAGATGATGATACCGGATATCAACCAGGAAATGCAGTTTACTACCAACCTGATGGAAAACCTGTTGCAATGGGCAAAAAGCCAGTTACAGGCTGCGGCGGCGCATCCGGAAGAACTGAACCTGGCACTACTAACGCAGGAAGTGGTAGGACAGGTACGCTTGCAGGCATCCGGGAAATCCATCCAGGTAAAAAACCGGTTACAGGAAAACAAGCTGGTTTGGGCGGATAAGGATATGACCCAACTGGTACTGCGCAACCTGGTGACTAATGCATTGAAATTCACACCAGAAAATGGTCTGGTTGAAATCGGCTCCAGGGAACTAGACAGTCATATTGAAGTGTATGTAAAAGACAATGGTGCCGGTATGTCTGCCGAAACCATATCCAAACTCCAGGAAAATGCATTTTTCACTACCCAGGGCACCAATAAGGAGGCAGGAACCGGAATAGGCCTGATGTTATGCCGGGAATACCTGCACCGAAACGGTGGCTGGCTCACCATTCATTCTGAAGAAGGCCAGGGCAGTGAGTTCTGCTTTACGCTTCCCAAACGCTGACCTTCTTTTTCTCCGCCATGGCGGATGGCATCCGCTAAGGCGGAGTGAGGGAAATCGTTAACTTTGCGACCTATGAAATTGTTCCCGGAGTCGGCGATTGTACAGCTGGAGTTTGATAAAATCAGGACCCTTTTAGAAGCGCATTGTAAAACTGAATATGCCCGCCTGAAAGCGGAGGACCTTCGCATCCATACCAGGTTATCTTACATTGAAACAGAATTGCGCCAGACGCATGAATATCGGGGATTATTGCAGCACGCTGTTTATTTTCCCAATGAGTTTATCGCCAACCTATCCAAAGAATTAAAACTGCTGGGAATCCCGGGCGCGGTATTATCCGGAGAGCAGTTTGTGCAGGTGAGAAAACTGGCTGAGAATATGGAGCGACTCTTTCGCTGGTTTGACAAAGAACGAAGAGAAACTTATCCTGGTTTAACCCAGGTAATTGAAAACAGTTATTACGAAAAGTCCATACAGGTTGCCATCAATGAAGTGCTGGATGAAAATGGCAATGTGCTGGATAATGCATCCGAAGAATTGAGGAGAATCCGGATCAGCCTGTACAAAAAACGAAACGATCTGCGGAGAGTTTTTGAACGCATCATCCAGAAATTGAATAAGCAGGGATACCTCGCAGACATCGAAGAATCCTTTCTGAATGGCAGAAGAGTAGTGGCTGTATTTGCTGAGCAAAAACGATTGATTAAAGGGATCCTTCATGGTGAGAGTGATACCAGGAAAACAGCCTTCATTGAGCCGGAAGAAACCATTGAGCTAAATAATGAAGTTTATTCCCTGGAGAATGAAGAAAGCAGGGAAGTATACCGTATTCTACGCAGCCTGACCGCGCAACTATCATCACATGCACCTTTGCTGAATTCCTACCTGCAGATATGTGGTGAATTTGATTTTATCCGTTCTAAAGCAAGGTTTGCTCAGGATTATAACGGAGAGTACCCGGTGGTGTTGGACAAAGCGCATATTCACCTGGTGAATGCTTATCATCCGCTGCTGTATCTCTATAATAAACGAGCGGAAAAGCCAACCATTCCGGTAACACTGACTCTTGATGATAAAAACCGGATACTCGTAATCAGTGGTCCCAATGCCGGAGGAAAAACTGTAACCATGAAAACGGTTGGACTTACCCAGATGATGGTGCAGGCCGGATTGCTGGTACCAGTGCATCCCTCCTCGGTTTTTGGCATCTTCAAGCAGCTCATGATTCATATCGGAGATACACAAAGTCTCGAATTTGAATTGAGTACCTATAGTTCGCACCTCAAAAACATGAAACATTTTATGGAGGTAGCGAATGGCAAAACCCTGTTCTTTATTGATGAACTGGGAAGCGGATCCGATCCAAACCTGGGAGGTGCTTTTGCGGAAGTGATCATGGAAGAACTTGCACGAAAGCACGCTATGGGAATAGTAACCACGCACTACCTGAATCTGAAAGTGATGGCGAATAAAACGCCTGGTATTATCAATGGTGCGATGGCATTCGACGAGCAGAACCTCATGCCCATGTACAAACTTATCATAGGCAAACCGGGCTCTTCCTATACCTTTTCAATTGCACAACGAATCGGGCTGGATAAGCGATTAATCGAGCGGGCCAGGAGTATGGTGGATGAAGATCATTTCCGCCTGGACAAATTGCTGAACAGAACCGAACAGGATCTGCGGGAACTGGAGAAAAAAGAAAAGGAACTCAATAAGCTGCTCCGCGAAAATGAAAAGCTGAAGAAGGAGATGGAGCAGGTGATGGATAAAGAAAAGCATCGACAGCAGGTGGAATTGCTGAAGCAGCAGAACAAGATTACTGAAGACCGGATCGCTTACCTTAAAGACATGGAACGCAAGATCAAACAGATTTTGCTGGAATGGAAAAAAACAGACAACAAGGAGAAAGTGATGAAGGAAATGTTCTCCCTGCTCTTTAAGAAAGACGACCAGAAAGTAGTCAATAAACTGCAGAAAAAAATTGAATCCAAATTTGATGAAATCGCTGGTGAAATTGCTGTAGGCAGTAAAGTGAAAATGAAACGAAATCACCAGGTAGGGGAAGTAATTGAGCTTCGCGGTAAACGTGCTGTTGTAAAAATAGGTCTCTTACCCATGCAGGTAGATCTGAAGGATCTGGTGATGGT
>JALOMU010000122.1 GCA_025455285.1 Flavihumibacter sp. | reverse complement strand
GAAAAGTACTTCCGCATACTTCGAACCCGCACTGGATTATGTAATCGTTAAAATCCCCCGCTGGAATTTCGACAAATTCAAAGGGGCCAATGATACACTTGGCTTGCAGATGAAGAGTGTGGGTGAAGTGATGGGGATCGGCCGGAGCTTTACGGAAGCCGTACAGAAAGCCTGCCAGAGCCTGGAGAATAATGCGGTCGGACTCGGCTACTATGGCAAGAGCCAGATGCATGCGGAAGAATTAATCGAATACATTAAAACACCGAAATGGGATCGCATTTTCCGTATCAAAGATGCCCTGATGCTCGGTGTTAGTATCAACACCATCTCAAAAGCTACGAATGGTATAGATCGCTGGTTCCTTTATGAGATCCAGAAGATAGTAAACCTGGAGAAAGAAATCGCGAAATACAAACTGGCCACCCTTCCCATTGACCTGCTCCGCGAAGCGAAAACCCACGGATTCAGCGACGAACAGATTTGCCGCATCATGCAGGATGGTCATGAAGATGATCTCTATACAAAACGCAAAGAAGCCGGTATACGCAGGGTATACAAAATGGTGGATACCTGCTCCGCAGAGTTTGAAGCAAAAACACCCTATTTCTATTCCACTTTTGAAGAAGGTGGCGAAAACGAAAGCAAGGTTACCGATAAGAAAAAGATTGTGGTACTAGGTTCTGGTCCCAATAGAATTGGACAGGGTATCGAATTTGATTACTGCTGTGTACACGGACTACTCGCTATCAAGGAATCCGGTTACGAAGCCATCATGGTAAACTGTAACCCGGAAACCGTTTCAACTGATTTCGATATCGCCGACAAATTGTATTTCGAACCAGTATTCTGGGAACATCTCTGGGAAATCATCGAGCACGAGCAGCCCGAAGGAGTGATCGTACAATTAGGCGGACAAACAGCACTCAAACTTGCACAACGGTTGAATGAAAAAGGAATCCGCATCATCGGCACCTCCTTTGATAATATGGATATCGCGGAAGACCGCGGTCGCTTCAGCGATATGTTGAAAGAACTGGGTATTCCTTATCCGGATTACGGTACAGCATTCGATGTAGATGAAGCAGTGGAAGTGGCCAATCGCGTTGGCTATCCGGTGCTGGTGCGCCCCTCTTATGTTCTGGGCGGACAAAGAATGCGGATCGTAATCAATGACGAGGAAGTGGAAAAGGCAGTAGTTAGCCTGCTGAAGCATATCCCTGGTAACAAGATCCTGATCGACCATTTCCTGGATCGCTGCCAGGAAGCGGAAGTGGATGCCATTTTTGATGGTGAGAATTTCCATGTAATGGGTGTAATGGAACATATTGAACCGGCGGGTATCCATTCGGGAGACTCCAATGCAGTGCTGCCAGCCTTCAACCTGACACCGCTGGAGGTGACAACCTTGGAATATTATTCGGAGAAAATAGCAAGAGCTTTACATATCAAAGGACTGATCAATATTCAGTTCGCAATCAAGGATGGAAAAGTGTACGTAATTGAAGCGAACCCACGTGCTTCCCGTACTACCCCATTCATTGCGAAAGCCTATCAGATTCCTTACCTGAATATCGCTACCAAAGTGATGATAGGTGTGAACAAACTCACTGATTTCAAATTCGAGAAAAAACTGAAAGGATTTGCAATCAAAGAGCCCGTGTTCAGTTTCAACAAGTTCCCGGGCGTAAATAAAGAACTTGGTCCGGAAATGAAAAGCACCGGTGAAGCCATTCGCTTTGTAAAAGATCTTCGGGATCCTTATTTCCGGCAGTTGTACAAAGACCGCTCTATGTACCTTAGTAAATAAGTTTCTTTACTCAATTTATCAAATCCCCTGCACCAATCGGTTCGGGGGATTTTTTATTCCCAACACTCCGCAGCTGCGAGTGGCATCCGCCGTGGCGGATGGAGTGAAACTGCAATCTTGGCAGTCACTCAAATTCTGGAACGATGTTTGAACATTGTATATGCAATTAATAACACCAAACACACATTATGCATTACCTGGAACAGCTGAACTGGCGTTATGCCACCAAGCGATATAATGGAGAACCCGTACCGGAAACACAGCTTCAAAATATACTGGAAGCAATAAAACTGGCACCCAGTTCACTCGGACTTCAGCCTTTTGAAGTGCTGGTTATTGAGGATCCTGAGCTGAGAGAAAAACTCGCCCCTGCAGCCTACAACCAGCCTGCCATTACTGAAAGCGGAGCCCTGTTGATTTTCACAGCATGGAAAAACATTACCAATGCACAGGTAGATGCTTATATTGATCAGATGGCCCGGATTCGTCAGGTTCCCGTCCAATCACTTGACGGATTTAAAAACATGATCCTTTCCAATACGGAGGGTAAATCAACTACAGACTTATTCCAGTGGAATGCCCGCCAGGCCTATATCGCATTGGGGTATGCCACAGCGGCAGCCGCCCTTGAAAAAATTGACAGTACACCGATGGAAGGTTTTAATCCCGAAAAAATAAACGAAATCCTGGGGCTGGATGAAAAAGGCACCAGTGCCGTACTCCTCCTGGCGCTTGGCTTCCGGGATGAAGAAAAAGATCCACTTGCCAAACTTCCCAAAGTAAGACGTGAAGTAGGTGTGAGGGAACTGACATTCAACCCGAACTAATAAGCCAAACAATCAGGGTTAAAAAACCCTTGCCGGAAAAGTAGACGGGCACTAGTTTTCGGGGAGATCAACAACTATGCAAAAAGATGCAGCTCCCTGGTTGGCAGCCCCCTTTATCCGCCTGGTTTTACCCTTTGTAGGGGGTATCTGGTTGGGAGAAACGTTGTTGCCCCGCAGTTTAGAGGTTAGTTCAATGGCATCCATCCTTTTGCTTTTGAGCTGTTTTCTACTCCACCAACTCGTTCAAAAACAGTTGCAGGCTTTCAATCTTTTATTCGGTTGTTGCCTGCAATTTTTTTTACTATCCCTGGGATGGATCAGCCTGCTGCTCCATGATATCAGGCACTCTCAAAACTGGATCGGACATCAACTGGATCAGCAAATCCTGTTAGTGGCCGAACCAGAAGCGCTTCCTGCATTAGGAGCCAAATCCGCCCGCTTTACCATGCAGGTTAAGTCTGTAATTACCAGGGACGGAATCAACCAGTACCGAAAAGGTCGTTTCCTGTTATACCTTCCAAAGGATCAATCCAGTTACCTGCAACCTGGTTCAACTTATCTCCTGCCAGCTGACCGGTTAAAAAAACTGATACCCAACCGAAATCCGGGAAGTTTTGATTTCGCCGCCTACAATAAGAAAAAAAACATCTTTCACCAATTATACCTCGACAGCAACCAACTGGTTGAATTTCCTACTACTTATGAAAACCGGTATCGCAAATGGTTGACAAGGGCACAACAAATAGCGCTTGAAGCCATGGACTCCTCTATTCCGGTTCCACATAATCAACTTGCAAAAGCACTGCTGATTGGTTACCGCGAAGAAGTGGACAGGGAACTGCTGGATACTTATTCCCAAACCGGGGTAGTGCATGTAATTGCGGTATCCGGCATGCACCTCGGACTCATTTTCCTACTCCTCCAGCGAATCCTCCTATTTCCGGAAAGCAGATATCCCTTCACCAAATGGATCAAATTTCTGCTGGTGGTTGCCTTTACCTGGTTTTTTGCGGCTGTGGCAGGCAGTGCCGGTTCCATCATCCGTGCTGCTTCCATGTTTAGTTTCATTCTCTTTGCCAAACTGCTCCGCAAACCGGTGAATTCCTTTCAATCCATTTCCCTCACTGCTTTTATACTCCTGCTCATAGACCCCAACTGGTTCTGGGATGCCGGATTTTTGCTCTCCTTTGCAGCACTCCTAAGTATTGTACTATATCAAAAAACTTGGGTAAATCTGGTATCGTTTCAGAACCCCTTCATGAAAGCTGTATGGGAATTAAGTGCCGTAACAATCGCTGCCCAAATCCTGACCATTCCAATCTGCATCCTGCTGTTTCACCAGCTACCAGTCTATTTCCTGCCTGCCAACCTGATGGCCGTACCCTTATCCAGCATGGCTCTTATTGGTACCCTGGCTATTTGGGTCACAGCAGCCATCGGGATTTCATTTCACTTCCTTGGAACCATTACCGGCTACCTGATTCATTGGATGAACCTTGGCATTGAGCAGATCAGTCGCTTACCGGGCGCTTTGATCCGCGATATCAACTGGACCCATGGCCAGGTTATTCTTGCATATCTTTTGCTCGTAGTACTGACAGGGTGGCTTAGATACCGCAAGTCGCGATTACTCTTTCTCTCCCTGGTTTTGCTCACAGGGTTTCTATCGCTTGGGCTTGTCCAGAAATGGAACCAGCAGAAACAGGAACTTATACTACTACATCATCTGCAAGGCAAATCTATCCTGACAATTATCAGCGGAACAACAGCTCATTTTTACCTGAATCGATTTTCTCCCCCAATACACAAAACATTGGACGACACCCGCAGACACCTTGGAATTGAAACAAGTTATTACGCTACAGCCAGCATTATAAACTTTGAAAACCAGCAACTCGCCATGCCGCGCAACAATAGAGAACTGGCACAATACATTTTACTTGAACCGGATTATCTCCTGCTTAACAGACAGATCAGTTCAATACAGGCGCTGTTGAATAAACCCGCTAAAGGGACGATCCTATTAATAGACGGATCTGTTTCTGAGTCGCGGGCAGCCCAATGGTATGCAGCACTAACCAAGGCCGGATACAGGGCCCATTCAACCTGGCAGGAAGGTGCATTTTATCATTCCATTTCAACCATTCCTCCTAATCCCATACCGGAAAAATGAATTCGAAACCGTAGCTTTGCGCCTTCTGTCGAAGTTTTGCTTGCCCATCTTTTAACTGATAATTCCTTGGTATGAACAAGAAGATCCAGTCTGCATTGATTTCCGTTTTTTACAAAGACGGTTTAGAACCCCTGGTACAACTACTGCACGAACAGGGAGTAACCATTTATTCAACCGGTGGCACCCAGCAATTCATTGAAAAACTGAATCTTCCCTGTGTTCCTGTGGAATCTGTTACTTCCTATCCTTCCATTTTAGGCGGACGGGTAAAAACCCTGCACCCCAAAGTATTCGGAGGTATTCTGGGTCGAAGAGCCAATGAACAGGATCTGAGCGAAATGAAAGAATTTGAAATTCCGGAACTGGACCTCGTTATCGTAGATCTCTATCCCTTCGAAGAAACCGTAGCCAATACAAGCGATGAGCAGGCCATTATTGAAAAAATCGATGTTGGTGGTCCGTCCATGATCAGAGCGGCTGCGAAAAATCATAAGGATGTTGTGGTGATTGCTTCCAAACAGGATTACAGTCTGCTGGAAAACATGTTAAGAGACCAGAACGGTTGCACCACACTCGAACAACGCAAACATTTCGCGGCAAAGGCTTTTGAAGTATGTGCTCATTATGATGTGGCTATCTCACAATACTTCACGCCTAAACAGGATAATTATTTCCTGGCTTCCATACCCTCACCCAAAATCATGCGTTATGGTGAAAACCCGCATCAACAGGGTATTTTCTATGGCCAGCTGGATACTCTTTTTACCCAGCTCAATGGTAAAGAACTCTCCTATAACAACCTGGTAGACGTAGATGCCGCAGTACAACTGATCCGAGAGTTTGATGCTAACACAAATGCACAACCGGAGTATACATTTGCCATCATAAAACATACCAATGTATGCGGTATCGCCGCAAGAGCATCGGTTAAGCAGGCATGGGATGCAGCTCTGGGAGGAGATCCTGATAGCGCTTTTGGCGGTGTGCTGGTATGCAATGGCACTATCGACAGTTCTACTGCAAATGCCATCAACGAAATCTTCTTTGAAGTATTAATTGCTCCAAAT
>JALOMU010000121.1 GCA_025455285.1 Flavihumibacter sp. | reverse complement strand
CATCTTGACATAGTGATCATAATCTTCAATGGTATCGAAATATTCGGGTATGCCTGTCCGTGGGAATTTGTCAAATACCTTTGTGCGGAAAGATTTATATCCTGTTAGTCGCCCTTCCCAAAAAGGGGAATTGGTACTAAGCGCATAAATATGTGGCAGGAAATACCTGGTACTGTTGGCAATATGATTGGCCATCTCCCTGCTTTCCATTCCTACATGTACATGTAACCCAAAAATGAGGTTGCTGCGGGCAGCTTCCTGCAATTCGTTAACGATTTCACTGTAACGGACATGGTCGGTGATCAGCTGGCTTTCCCAATGGCTGAAAGGATGTGTACCGGCAGCACCCATAGAAAAACCCAGGTCACCGGCAACTCTCGCAATGGTATTGCGAAGTGTAGCCACATCTTTTAAGGCTTCGTCAATGTCCTTGCAGATATCGGTACCTACTTCCACCACTGCCTGGTGCATTTCTGCTTTTACTTTGTCCTTGATGATTTTTTGTCCCTCCAGTACGATCTTTTGCTCATGGCTTTTAAGCTCGCGCGACTGTGGGTCAAGGACCATGTATTCTTCTTCTATACCCAGCGTGAATTGGCTATAATTGATTGGAGACATAATAAGAAGTGAAAGGTGAAAAGTGAAAGGTGAAAAATAGAATACTTATAGTCCGGATGTTAAGGGGGTTTTGGCGGCGCTGCGCTTGATGTATTCACCCCAGGTCAGGTTGTCTTTTCCCGGCTGGTACGCCATTGCTTTTTCAATAGCGTAATTGGCAGCTGTTTCAACTACCCAGGCAAAGTTGTCTTCGCCTACGCTCTTGATTTCCGCGTCTGGAGCAGGATTGCAGAAGTCAATTGCATAAGGAATACCATCTCTTACTGCCAATTCCACAGTGTTGAAGTCATACCCCAGATAATGATTGATTTTTAAAACAATTTCCTCCATCTGCTTAAGCCGTTCCGGGCTGGGAGAGAAGCCTGCCTGGTAACGAAGATGATGCGGGTTGCGGGGTTCATAAGGCATGATCCGCACATATTTACCCCCAATGCAATAGCAACGGTAGTATTCTTCAAAAATGATTTCCTCTTGCAACAGCATTACCAACTCGCCGGTTTCACCATGTTTCTCAAAAAAATCTTCCATGCTCACCAGCTTGTATACGTTTTTCCAACCACCTCCTGCAAAGGGTTTCATATAAGCGGGAAATCCTACATACTTGAAAATGCCATCCCAGTCAAGCGGATAAGCCAGGTTACTGAACGATTGATCGGTAGTGTCTGACGGAAGATCCCTGGAAGGAAGAATAACAGTTTTGGGTACTGGAACCCCAATTTTGGTGGCCAGGCAGTTATTGAAGAATTTTTCATCGGCACTCCACCAGAAAGGGTTATTTATAACGGCCGTTCCGCAGAGGGCTGCGTTCTTTAGAAAAGCCCGGTAAAAAGGCACATCCTGGGAAATCCGGTCAATGATTACTGCATAGTCGGTGGCTTCTCCCTGCATCACTTTATCGATGCGCACGGGTTCCGCAAGAATGCCTTCTATGTTTTTACTATTTACACGCTCTATGAAGGCCATAGGAAAGCTGCGTTCCTGGCCAAACAAAATGCCAATTTTCTTCATCTGTATTTGAATTGGTTAATGGTAAAGATCGAACCTGAATATAGTTTTTTTTTCACCAATTTCCTGTATTTTCAACGCCCTGTATTATTTTATTGTGAACAGTTATGAGTGACCTGATGCCCCCGGAGAAAACCAGTTTAACAATTGATATCATCGCTACTGAAATTGAATCGGAACACCTTGATCGTACGGTAAAAGTAGACGCGTATGTTCCCGGATTCCTGGAAAAAAACCAGCGCCCTGCCTTACTGTTAATAAACGATGGCCAGGACATGGCTACCATGAACTGGATCGAAGTGTTCAGGGACTTTCTGCAACGTAAGGGAAGCATTCCTCTAATTGCAGTTGCCATGCATGCGGGTACCGATCGAAAAATGGAGTACGGTACAGCCGGTGTTCCGGATTACCTGGGCAGGGGTGCTAAAGCAGCTGCATACACGAAATTTATCTTCGAAGAATTGCTGCCAACCATCCGGATGGAACTTGGATACCCTGAATTCAGTGAAAAAGTATTTGCGGGATTTAGCCTGGGTGGTTTATCGGCACTGGACATTGTTTGGGCGCATCCGCATGAATTTACAAAAGTGGGAGTTTTTTCAGGTTCACTCTGGTGGAGAATGCTGGATCAGACGGAACCTGACTATGATGACGACAAACATCGCATTATGCATGACCTGGTAAGAAAAGGAAATTATGCTCCCTGGCTGAAATTTTTCTTATGTACCGGAACCCTTGATGAAACCAATGATCGCAATGGGAATGGAATCATTGATTCCATTGATGATACACTCGGATTGATGACAGAACTGGAAAGAAAAGGATATAACCGCACTTCCGATATGTATTACCTCGAATTACCCGATGGCAGGCACGATGTTGCAACCTGGGGTAAGGCAATGCCGGTATTCCTTGATTGGGCCTTTGCAGGCTGATCAAAACGAATCTTCATTAACTAAAAAGGCTGTCCCACCAAATGTGAGACAGCCTTTTTTATTCTTGAATCAACAATTAGTTGAAGATGTAGCGAATACCAATCTGCATGCTCCAGGTGCTGGCTGTGCTGACATTTCTACGGAAGGTAGAATTCAGTAGCTGACCATTAAGTGTTTGCATACGATAGGTTGGCTGACCCGCGCCATTATAACCGGCAAATTGGATGGGCAAATTCTGGTTAACCAGGTTACGAATGCCTGCGTTTTTACTGATCATATTGGCGAAGTTGAAAATATCAACACTCAGCTGTAGTGTGTTTTTGTTATTGCCGATTTTTTTGCTAAGATCCTGAAGGATTTTAAAATCCACACGATTATACCAGGGAAGCAAAGCACCGGAACGTTCAGCGTATGTTCCTTTCCTCTTTTTCAGGTAATCATCCTGTTCTATATAGTTAAAGAACGCGTCTGATTGCTGTTGAGCAGTAAAGGTAACTTGTCCGCCACTTACGATGTTTACAAAATTGATCTCACTCGGATTACGGGGAATGTAAAGCAAATCGACGTTTGAGTTACCATCGTTGTTCAGGTCACCTGAAACTGCATAGGTAAATGTGCCCTGGTGCGCTCCTTCATAAAACAATGAAATAGTGGTAGCAAGGTTCTTTTTAAAGTATTCAGCACGATAAGAGATATTACCAACCACCCGATGAGGTAATGCGTACTGGGAACCATATAATTCAACACTATTTTGTGTACCTATTGCCGCGTTGCCATTCCAAACACTGTTCGCCGTTGAACCTGGGTTAGGAGTAACATCATTGGCAAAAGAATAAGTGTACGCCAAAGAGCCATAAAGTCCTTTAGTAAAGGTTTTGCTGATTTGTGTTGTAAATGCAAAACTGTTTCCTTCATTTGTATTTTCCAATACAATTGCTGAACCTGTAATATTAGAATTCAACCTTCTGTCTGCCGCTGTCAGAAAGCGGGGACGATCATCTGCTCCGTTGATGGTGCCATTGGTGGGCCTTTCGTTTGCATTTCTCATCCGCACGGCATTGATATCCTTGGTATAAATGGCCTCCATAGTAAGTACCCAGCCATTGCCAAAGCTCTTGTCGAATGCAAGATTGGTACGGAAAATCTGTGGAAATTTGAAGTTTGGATCGGTCACTACAATATTACCTGGTACAGACTGTCCGGCTTGCTGAGGTAATTTGTCGAGGTGGAAAGCAGGATCAGGATTAAATTTAAAGTTTTCCAGCTGTGCAGCATCACGAACAATTGCACCAAACTGGTACATGCCGGAGTTGCTTGGAATGTTGGTTAACCAAACAAAGGGGATTCTGCCGGTAAATACGCCAGTACCACCACGAACAATCAGGCTCTTATCACCTTCTACATCCCATCGGAATCCAACCCGTGGAGAAACATAAAATGTAGATTTAGGCCAAACATTGTTTCTGTAGTTAGTCAGATTACCGTTCTTGTCATACAACTGCAGAGCAGTAATGGCAGGGTTTTCGATCGGCTCGTCTCCATAGATTGGGCGGTCAAAACGAATGCCTGCAGTCAATTTGAATACCGGGCTAATGTTGATTTCATCTTGCAGGTAAAGGCCTAATTGTCCAATTTTCAGTTCAGATGCGAAAACGGCATCTTTACCAGGTACAAGGCTGTAGGTATTTGAATAAATAATTGGAGCCCTGTTGTTAATGAAATCGTCCAGACTATTAAATGCATAATAGCTCTGCGAACCTGGCATAAACATATTTCCTACATTCTGGTACTCATAAGATGCACCTGCTGTAATAGTATGTTTTCCAGCATAGTAAGTGAAGTTATTGGTAATACCATAAACATCATTAACCACCTGGTTATTGTTTGAAAATGGCTCAAGACCAGCACTGATATTGGCAGCAGTATTGGGGCCATTTGCATTGCGAATATCAATGAAGGGGAAAAGAGCAGAATTGGTAGTGCGAACTGCGCTAATCTTAGTATAGGTTGCAAGTAACTGGTTGCTCCAGCGACCGCGTTTGGTGCTGTTCAATTCCAGGGTTGCAGAACGAACTTTGTCTTCAAATGCATAGTTTGAATTTTCATAAGACATACCATTGAGTCCGAATCTGGCCTGAAGCCCTGTCAATGCACCATTGGGTGTACTGAACGCGTTAAGAGCAACATCATTGGTACTTGAAAGTTCATTATACTTTGCTGTAAGCTTATGAACATTATTGATGTTCCAGTCAATTTTTGCGAGAATTTTATAGTTCTCAGCCTGGAAATTTTTGAAGTTGTCATATGGCCCGGTTTCATAACCGTACGTATTTCTCAGATGATTTGAAAATCTGGCCAAAGTGTCAGCAGAAATAGTAGATACGTTTCCTATTCCTGATCCCCCTGCCGGAGACCACTGGATTCCTGGGAAAGTCCTTTGCTCATATTCTCCATTAACGAAGAAGAACAATTTATTCTTGATAATTGGTCCGCCTAAAGCGCCACCATAAATTTTGTTGTCCTGCGCTTGTTGCGGTCCCAATTTTGTGTCTCCAACTCTTTTACCATTAAAGCTTTCATTTCTTAAGTAATGATAAACTGTTCCACGGAATGTATTGGTACCGCTTTTAGTAACAGCGTTGATACCAGCACCAGTGAATCCTGCCTGACGTACGTCGTAGGGTGCAATGTTTACGGATACTTCTTCAAAAGCGTCCAGAGAAATTGGCTGGTTACCACCACCAGGAAGCGGATCAGAACTCAAGCCGAAGTTGTTGTTGAGGTTGGCACCGTCTACCTGAATGTTGTTAAAGCGATTGTCTCTACCGCCAAAACTATTGCCGTTTGCCTGCGGAGTTAGACGGGTGAAATCTGAAAGACTTCTGGAAATGGTAGGCAGGGTAGTAATCTGGCGGCTTCCAATGTTGGTTGAAGCTCCTGTTTTATCCTGGGAAATCTTCCTCCTGCTGGCTGTAACCACCACTTCAGCAATTTCTGCTATGTTTTCGCCCATAGTAGAGTTGATGTTGTAGGCATCACCCAGCGTCAGCTGAATACCTTCATAAACCATTGGCTTGAATCCAACGAATTCAATTTTAACGGTGTAAGGACCACCTACACGCAGACCCGGCATGTTAAATGTTCCGCCTTTTCTGCTAATCGTGGTGTACTGGGTACCCGACGGTTCATGAGTGGCAGTAACAGTGGCACCATCCAATACTTCTCCGGATGAACTTTTTACTGTTCCCGTAATGCTACTGGTTGTAACCTGAGCCGTTGCGCTGACCGTGAATGCCAATAAAAGGCATACCAGTCGTACAATTCTCTTCAAAAGCATAATGTGTGTGTTTTACAATTTTGCTGCAAAGAAACTGAATAATTCTATTATGTTAT
>JALOMU010000120.1 GCA_025455285.1 Flavihumibacter sp. | reverse complement strand
AAAGATAAGTTCCGCTATAGAGTGCCGGAAGGCTAACGGTAATGGCTAGTGCCGGCACCTCTTCCAGGGTTTCGAAACAGCCATCATTCACCTGTTGTTGCCTGCAGGCGGGGTCAAGATCTACCAGTTTCACCAGGCAGGGATCCTGAAAATCTGCAACATGCGGATCATTAAACGCAAGGTGGGTATTTTCTCCAATTCCAAGGCAAATGATATCCATGGGTGATTCAGCTAACAAGGCGGCATATCGATCTGCTTCCTGCTGCGGATCTTCAACCTCTCCGTTAATCCGATGAATTTCCCTGAAGGGTACCAAATCAAAAAGATGGCGATTCAGGAAGTTTCGAAAGGATGCAGCATGCGAAGCAGGTAAGCCGATGTATTCATCCATATGAAAAGCAATAATCCCATGCCAGTTGATGGGCTCTTTGATCAATGCCTTCAAAAATTCCAGTTGAGAGGGGGCAGCAGCAAACATCATCCGCAACACCGGTTTCTCCTGCTGCAGTTCCCGGATCTTTTGTGAAACCCGTTTTGCTGCTGTTAGGCCCATTTCTTCTCTTGAATCAAAAACTACAACTTCCATTTTCAATTTATAAAACTGGTTTACCGTTTATAACTGTTTGCTGAACCTGGATGTTATCATCAAATAATACCAGGTCTGCCATTTTTCCAATTTCAATACTGCCGAACTGATCAGCTATTCCCATTATACGTGCCGGTGTGGTACTCATCATATATACCGCATCCGGGATACTAACATCTGCCAGTTGCACCATGGTACGTACCAGGCGGTCAGTGGTTGCTACACTTCCTGCAAATGCAGACCGGTCGGATAGTTTGGCAACATCGTCTTCAATAAGCACTTCGAGCCCGGATGTTTTACTCCCCAGTATGGATTTCGTTACGGCAGTTCCTGCCGCACGCATGGAATCTGTTACCAGGGCTATCTTTTCTTTTCCTTTTATTTTCACTACCAGTTTCAATAAGGCTTCCGGAAGATGCACGCCATCCGCAATCAGCTCCACATCGATTTCTTCCAGCAGCAAACTCGACTCAATAGCTCCGGCAATCCGGAATCCGTTTCGGCGGGTTAGTCCCGACATGGCAGAATACAAATGCGTTGCCAACCGATAGCCATGCTTCACTCCTGTTTTTACCTGCTCATAATCCGCGTTGGTATGAGCCAGTGCGGGAAGAATTCCTTTCGATCGACAAAAATCTGCGAAGGCCAGTGCACCCGGCAATTCAGGTGCAGCACTCCATCTTCGGATATGGGTAGTTTTTTCCTGGATCGCCCCGTATTCCTCCGGATCAGGATTCCGGATATATCGCTCATCCTGTGCACCTCGCTGCTCCTTTGAAAAATAGGGCCCCTCCAGGTGAAGTCCCAGCAAACGTGCACCATCATGAGCGTGAGTAAGCGCCTTTTCATAACAAGCGATCGTTGCATACAAATCGGGTAATTCACTGGTAAGTGTTGTGGGGAACATGGAAGTGGTACCATGTTGTGCATGCAGTCTGGCTATTGCCAGGAAGGCTTCGACTGTATTATCCATGAAGTCAAACCCTCCCCCACCGTGCACATGAATATCAATGAAACCGGGAGCAAGCCAGCTACCCCGGGCATCCAGTACCGGACCATCGGGCATCGCAGTTCCACCCGGTTGGAGCTGATGGATCTTTCCGTCTTTGATCACCAGGCAACCATTCTCCAGTACGCCAGCTGGTGTAATAATACGGGCATTTATGATAGATAACTGAGCCATTTCATTGATTTGCAAGTGCCAGAGATTGGGTGGTGACAAAATATTTACTTGTCATGAAGGACCATTCCCAATCGGGCATACGGCCTGCGTTCAGATAGGTAAGAAACTGTTCAGTCACTTTTGCAAAGTGTGCTTCATGTCCGGATCTGTAATGATCCGGCACCAATATCTTCCAACCTGTTCCCTCTTTTTTGAAACGAACATCCGGATAAATCCGCTGGATTTCGTTAACTGCAGCAAACAGCTTTTCTCTGCTCAGTTTTTTTCCTTTCACAGGCTCTACATACAAACTGGCACCAAACCGATCTGTGGGCGCCTGCCGAATTACGAGTTCGCAACCGGTTCCGCGAATCATAGAATAGTGTCTATCACCAGCACCTCCGGTTGATTCATAGTTCCATTCCACTTTAATGCGCACATGAACTCCCTTTAAAGCATATACCATTTCCCCATTAGAGGGAATATGGATGGAGTCCTCTTTACGATAAGCATCCAGAAAATCCGGAAAGCGGGCTGCTCCGGTAGAGGCGCTGTATTGCGGCAGACTGATGGCTGTGGACCATAACCTGGCCCGTATCGGTTGTACGTCACTGTTATAGTTTAGGACCTGCTCCGGAAAACAGGTCCATTGCACCTGGTCTACCAGGTGTGTGGCAACATCAACGAGCCCACTGCCCGCCTGTTTGGGGTCGTATTGCCATTCGGTTCGTTTCAGGGGTACGCCAGCCACCAACTTGTAGTAATGATGCAAACTTTCTTTTACAATGGCAGGATTATTCAAACTTCCTTTTTCGAGTTCACCAAAAAGATCCTTTTGCTGCATCAATAAACGCTGCAGGATATTCAGAATTTCATAACGCTCCGTCATGATATCATATACCAGTTGCCCTTTATTCTTTGCCGTTGTAATTGCCAGTTCTAACTTGGCAAATCCTTCCGGATCAATAGCCATGGGCTTATCGGCCAGCACTGCATATCCCCTGTTCACGGCTTCGCTGATCCAGGCGGTTTTGGAGCGATTGTTTCCCGCCAGCACCAAAATGCTTCCGGATGGTTGTTTCCAGGCTTGCTCCAGGTAATCCTTTTCTTTATACCAGACAGGATTCCAGGAAGTTGGGTTTTGTTTGCGATTGTTGAATTTATCTATGTATTCAAGGTATTGTAAGGTAGCCGCATCATCCGGCGCATACAGATAACAGGTAGTATCAATCTGCGGATTTGATTCCTTCATAACCAGGGCCGCATGAAAATGGCCGGGTTCAAGCGTGAGTATACGATATTTTTCAACAGGATTATGGTTGGTTTGTGACATAACAGGATATATGAATAGCAGGTTTACCAGGACGGTATGTAGAATTTGTCGCTTCATGCCTTTCTCCAGTTTCTGAATTGATGACCTTTAACCGCATAAAAAATCAGGTACAGGTAACAGGGAATCAATACCGCATAGGCGAGTCGTTGTCCCCATACATCCGCCGCCCATCCATATAACAAGGGCATTAATGCATTTCCACAAAGTCCCATTATCATCAGAGAGGCTCCAATTTTCGTGAACCTGCCCAATCCATCCAGTGCCAGTGGCCAGATACCCGCCCAAACCAGTGAGTTGGCCAATCCGAGTAAAACCACAAACCAGATGGAAAGATCAGCAGTATGTCCGAGCAGGGTGATATTCCCTTTCGCCAGCAGGATCAGTACAGCAAACAACAATCCCAACAGCGTACAAATTCGAAGGGCTGTTACCTGGCTGATGAGTTTCGGAATAGCTATGATGCCAAGGATATAACCGACGATAGTAGCTGCAAGCGTATAACCAGGGAAGGTCTTGGCTTCCAGCAAATCAATCTGCATGGTACCGGCATACGGAATAATGGTATCAATGGCAATCACCTGGGTTCCTACATGAACAAAAATTGCGATGGCTCCCAACACCAGGTGCGGAAACTGTAGTACAGATGTTTTGTTTGAATTTTGCAAAGCCAGTTCACCGGTTTCTTCGTCGGTATTGATTTCCGGTAAGGGAGAATTACGAATGGCGATACCCAGTAAAAAGAGTACCGTTCCAACAACAGAATAGGGTACAATAACACGGCGAATCAATTCATCCAGTGCGGCAGTTCTGCCTGCTTCATCCATTAGTGGAATCTGTTTAAATAATTCAGCATCCGTTGGACGTAAAATAGCAGCAGCAAATAACAAAGGCGCCAGTATACCTGCGAATTTGTTGCAGATCCCCATGATACTGATCCGTTGAGCGGCCCGTTCTTTGGGACCCAAAACCGTGATATAGGGATTGGCGGCAGTTTGTAGAATTGCGAGTCCCGCTCCCAGAGAAAATAATCCCGCCAGGAATATGCCATAAGTTCTGCCATAAGCAGCGGGCACAAAGAGAAAAGCGCCCATTGCCATGATCCAGAAGCCGATCATCATGCCTTTTTTGAATCCCGCTTTTTTCAGCAGAAAAGAAGCCGGCACTGATAATACGAAATAGGAAATATAAAAAGCAAATGCAACCAGGTAACTCTGCAGGTGAGTGAGCTCACAGGCCAGTTTGAAATAGGGAATCAGGATGGCATTCACCCAACTCACCAGTCCGAAAATGAAAAAGAGTCCGGCTATGATACCAATAGAAACGACCGTTGATTGTTTCATGAACAGGGCTTAAATAGTGGGTTCCCAGCCCGGTTCATAATTGCGTTTCCAGAGTGCTTCAGCCTTCGGATTGTTTTTAATCCGACCAGTAGCGGAATCAATATCCAGAATGGTACCGGTACGTTGCGCAATATTTCCCAATTGAACCAGCAGTGTGCTTTGGTGACCGCCAATGATTTCCGCATTCAACGGACTGCCTTTACGGATAGCATCCAGGAAATTATTAAGGTGGATGGCATCCAACTGTTGAGAAGGACTCGACAAACTGCTGGTGTTAATGGTAGCATCGTTACGCACTTCTTTAACCAGTTTGTTTTTCAGGTCGTAAATGGAATAGGCATTGGTACCGTCAAATTCCATGGTGCCGTTTTCGGCGTAAAAGATAACTCCTACACTGGCTCCTTCCACAAATCGCGGGTTACAGCTTCTGCCTTCCCAGGTAATGGTAGAACGATTGCCGAACTCAATGCTGATATTCTGTGTATCGGGTGTTTCCCAATCGTCCTGATAACGGTAACGACCACCCGAAGAGAGTACTCTGGTGGGGTATGCTTCCTGCAAGCCCCAGCGCGCGATGTCCACCATATGGGTTCCATTGTTCAATGCCTCTCCCGTCCCCCAATGCCAGAACCAATGCCAGTTGTAGTGGATCAGGTTATCCTGGTAGGCTTTGCGGGGTGCGGGGCCTTGCCAGAGCTCAAAATTCAGCCAATCAGGAATCGCAGTTTTTTTGCCGGTTCCAATACCCGGACGATTATTTGAATACCATGTCTTGGCCATATAAGGTCTTCCGATAACACCCTCGTGAAGGGCTTTGATACCCGCTGCCACATTGGGCCAGGAGCGGCGCTGGTTACCCATCTGGATAACGGTTTTGTATTTTTTCTGAGCAGCTATCAGCCATTCTCCTTCCTGGGGATTGTGGCTGGCAGGTTTTTCCAGGTACACGTGTTTGCCTGCTTTGGCGGCCAGGATGGCTGCAGGGGCATGCCAGTGATCAGGAGCTGCTACCACCAGGGCATCAATCGATTTATTTTCAAGTACTTTACGTATATCCTTCTCCGTTACAGGCGACTGTCCCTGTACTTTTACGACCTCCGCCTGGGTTTTGGAAGCTGCCCGGCTATCCACATCACAAATGATGGCTACCCTGGAATTCAGTTGAGCTGCAAAGTTGGTGGCGAGTGCATTTCCCCTGGAGTTTACTCCCATAACGGCGAGATTCAACCGCTCATTGGAGCCCAGAATATTGGCATAACTGGAGGCACTGAATCCTGGAAGGATGCCGCCAACTGTGAGCAGGGCTGCACCCTGGGTTGCGGTTTTTAAAAAGCGACGGCGACTGTTTCGGGATGCTGACATGGCAGACTGCGGGTTCTTGGTTGAAAATTTCGTGTACGTACCCGAATATAAGGAAAAATGATATAATACTCAAGCTTCTAAAAATTTTCTGCCTTCTTCAGAGATGCGGCTGGCATTCCAGGGTGGGTCGAATTGAAGCGCTACAATAATCTCAAAACCAGGGAAAGCATTTTCCAGGC
>JALOMU010000119.1 GCA_025455285.1 Flavihumibacter sp. | reverse complement strand
AAGCGGCAACTGTTTCAATAAAGTCAGGTGGAAAATATTGGGTTACAGGAGTTGACTTTTGCAATAATTATCAAACTGATACTATAATTGTCGATATCAGATCTACAATAAGTATTGATTTTGCCAAAGACACTGTTGTCTGTGCTGGAACAACTTTGAGTTTTTTTGCACCTGACAGTCTGCAACAATTTCAGTGGCTCGATTTCAATAGTAATTTGGTTGGAAACGCTGCGAACTTTTCAATAAATGCAACCGAGCCAGGTGTTTATTATTTTACCGGAGTTTCCGGTAGTGGGTGTACCTACCAGGATCAATTTTCAATTGCAGTTCACGCCCAACCCACCCTTTTCATTGGTGAGGATACCGTTTTATGTGAAGGAGAGCAAGCTGAATTTACTGCTGATAAATCATTTGATATCTATCAGTGGAACACTGGTTCTTTTGAAAAAAATATTATTGCGAAAACGGCTGGTACATATATCCTTCGTGCTACTGATAGAAATGGTTGCGAGGTAGCAGATACTGCTACTATTTTGAATGTATTTGCCAGGCCTCGTCCTATCCTGGATAAAACTTCCATCCTTTGTGAGGGAGAAGAAAGATTACTAAGCCCGGGTGTAGGATTTTCACGATACACCTGGCAGGATAATTCCAGTTCAACTTCTTTACTGGTAAACAATCCCGGAAAATATTGGGTTTCGGTACAGGATCAGAATGGATGTTTGGGTTCTGATACAACTTTTATAACCAACATCGTATCCGTTCCAAATGGATTTTTGGGAGAGGATACCAGCATATGTCAATATCAGGAATTATTACTGTCGCCCACTGGTGAGTATAAATCATATTCATGGAATACCGGAGGTAACAGCAGTAATATCACTGTTAACAAATCAGGAACTTATAGTTTAACAGTTAAAGATTTTAATAATTGTACTGGCACAGATACAATTTCTATTGTTCAGAAACAGTGTATGTTTGGTTTGTATGTTCCGAATGCATTCACACCTAACCAGGATGGCAGAAACGATCGTTTTCGTCCGCTAGTTTATGGAGAAGTAACTTATTATTTACTTCAAATATTTAATAGGTTCGGACAGAAAATTTTCAGCACGAATAATCCATCTGTCGGATGGGATGGGTCAGTAAATGGAGTTCAACAAAACAGCGGGAACTATCTTTTCAACATACAGTATCAGCTCAATGGCCAATCCTTGCAACAGAAAAAGGGAAGTTTTTTACTGATCCGCTAAATCAATTATTCAAAAACGCTGAGTACATCCAAACCAGTTTTTCCTGTGCGCGGATATAATCGCTCATCAGGGCGTTGGTTCCTTCATCGTTTGCTTCTTCAGATATTTTCAACAGCTCACGCTGCAAACCAATGATTGTTTGAAAAGAGCCCAGGATATTTTCCACAGCCTTCATTCCATCCGCCACTTCCCTGCTTTCTTTAATCGTAGCCATCGTGTGATAATCGGAATAATTATGTGCTGGTGAAAATCCAAGCGTGAGTATACGCTCAGCGATCTCATCAATTTTTAAGAGCAGGTCGTTGTATAATTCTTCAAATTTCACGTGCAGTTCAAAGAATTTTTCACCCCGGATATTCCAGTGATATCCCCGCGTATTCTGATAAAAGATGGAATAGTTGGCGAGTAAGGTATTCAGTCTTCCGGCCAGATCAGCCGCCTTTGCTTCATCCAGTCCGATTGCGTTTAACTTTGCCATAGTTTATTCTTTTAAAGTGATGGTATCCAAAACCATTCCGGTCTGTATCCAACTGCCAGTTTGCCCCACTCTTTATCAATACCCAATACCCTGGCAGGATACAAGGAAGCCATTCGCAATGCTTCCTCTATTGAAATTCCGACTTTTTTAACACAAAACTGTACGGCTGTCAGCATCGTTAGGGCAGAACCTGAAAGGGTTCCATCCGGTAATGTGTAATGATCTCCCCGCAACTGGTGCAGATAATTCCCGGTATGGCTTTCTGTAACCGCATCGGTAATAATGAACAATCGTTCCCCCATCAGCTGTTTGGCCATTTTGATTACCACCGCATCCACGTGGTATCCATCTGGTACAATGCTGGAGGCAATGGTCGGATGTGCAAGGATGGCGCCAACCAATCCAGGGGCGCGGTGTTGCAGGGGCGACATTGCATTGAATAAATGGGTGCAGGTAGTAATCCCCAGGTCAAACCCTTTATTGGCCTCCTCAAAACTTGCATTGCTATGGCCCGCTGATAGAATAATGCCGGCATCTTTCAGGTATTTAATCTGATCCGGTTGAAAGAGTTCCGGTGCGATGGTCATCATCTTAATAATCCCGCGGCCTGGTTCAACCAATGCACGCACTTTTTCCATAGAGGGCGATTGAATTTTCTCCAGTACATGCGCACCCCGTTTAACAGGATTTAGAAAAGGCCCTTCCAGGTGTAATCCGAATACTCCTTTACCTCCCTGGTTCAGATAGTCCCTCACAGCCTCTATTGCAGCCAGTGCTATTGCATTATCATTGGTGGCTACAGTAGGCAGAATCAGGTGGGCTCCACCTCTTCGCGAATAGTCCGCTGTGGCGCGGATGGCTTCCACAGAAGGATGAACACCAAAAAGCTGGCCATCTCCCCCATACAATTGTACATCAATAAAGGCCGGCACCAGCATACCCCCCTGCAAATCCTTGAATCCGTCAGTTAACCGACGGTTACCGGACGGGTGAGGGGATATTTCTACTATCCTGTCTTGTTCAACAGTTATTACTGCTTCCGTTAACCAGGTTTCGCCGGTGAAAATGCGGCCATTTACAAAGTGGTGGATGGTTGGTTCAGGCATCAGGTGATTCATTTAATAGGGTGAAAGCATCGGCATCGCGGAGAAAAGGAAGTTGTTGCCGGATTTTCTCAATGTTGGATATGTCAAGGGTTATCGTATGACTATCTTCTCCATGTTCCTTCTGGTAAAGGGGGGTTCCCAATGGGTCAAGAATCATTGAGTCGCCACTGTGATAAATCCCGTTACCATCCTCTCCAACCCGGTTAACACCTACCACATAACATTGATTTTCAATAGCTCTTGCGGCGAGTAGGGTTTTCCAGGCATGATTGCGCCGCTCCGGCCAGTTCGCGACTGTAATTAGTAAATCATATTCAGCCGCCCGGTGGTATTCCGCACCGGCGGATGGCACCCCGCCGCGGTGAGTGGCACCCCGCACCGGCGGGTGAGTTTGCTGGCGGCTCCAGACTGGAAACCGCAGGTCGTAGCAGACCTGAAGAAATATGCGCCAGCCTTTGACGGATGCAATAAACCGCCGGCTGCCGGCGCTGAAATGCTGGTCTTCTCCTGCATAGGCAAAACGATGCCTTTTGTCATAATGACCCACCTGTCCATTTGGTAAAACCCAGAGCAGTCTGTTGAAATAATGACCTTCTTCCTCTATAAATACTGATCCGGTAAGAATAATTCGTTTCCGCGCGGCCAGCGCTTTCATCCAGGCCAGGGTTGGTCCCTCCATGGTTTCAGCCAGTTTTTGGGGCTGCATGGAAAAGCCGGTAGTAAAGGCTTCCGGTAATACAACCAGTTCCATTTTTTCTGCAACCGAATCAATCTTTTCCTCAAACATCCGGCGATTGGCCTGCGGATCCTCCCAATGCAGTGATGATTGAATGGTGGTTATGGTAAGGGTAGACATACCCGAATTTACTTCATTCACCGGAAGCTTGTCCGGATTGTAAACCTTTCAGCACTTCTTTTATCAGGTCCCATTCGTATCCTTTATAAAGCAGGTGATCCTGGGTTTTTCGTAATCGCGATAATTTATCCTCCCCCTTCAAACTCTCCCAGCGGTTTCGGGCCAGTTTTTCCAGGGTTTCAAGGTATGCCGGCTCCGGAATCTCCTTCATCGCCTTTTTTATACAATATTCACTTACCTGCCTTTGCTGTAATTCATTTTTGATGCGGCCTCTACCCCATCCTTTCATTCGAAATTTACCACCGGCAAACTGTATGGCAAAACGCTCTTCATTCAGATAGTCCTCTTCAATAAGGGTGGAAAGCAGGTTATCCACTTCCTGACGGTTCAATCCAAAGCTGAATAATTTATTTTTTACTTCCTGGTGGCAGCGTTCCTGGTAGCTACAAAAATGACGCGCCTTTGGTAAGGCCTGATCCGGAGTCAGTCTTTTTCCCTGCAACATGAAATAAAGTTCCGCATTATCAGCATGTGGAAAAAACCCATTTATCGGGAATACTTTCAGAATCCCACTCTTCGCTCTCAATCTTCCCCATATCCCAATCTTAGAATGGCCGGAATTCCTTAGTTTCGTCCCTTATAAATCGCAACCGTTTTATGAAGTTCATCGTTAGCTCATCGGCTTTACTGAAACAGCTCCAACAGATCAGTGGTGTTATCAATGCAAATACAGTTTTACCCATCCTGGAAGATTTCCTGTTTGAAATTGATAAGAACAAACTGAATGTGGTGGCAACTGACCTTGAAACGGTTATGCGGGTACAGATGGATATTGAAGCAAAAGAAAATGGCCGGGTTTGTATTCCTGCCAAGATCCTGATAGATTCCCTCAAGAACATTCCTGACCAACCCCTGACTTTCAATATCGATAAGAATTTCGGTATCGAAATGACCAGCGATAATGGGAAGTATAAGGTGATGGGTGAAAACCCCGACAATTTCCCGAAGGAACCATCTGCTGATGATACCACTTCTTTTGAAATGACAAGCAGTGCCCTTGTTACCGGCATCAATAAAACACTGTTTGCAGTGAGCAATGATGATCTGCGTCCGGCTATGACAGGTGTGTATTTTGAGCTGGATAAAAACTTTGTTCAGTTCGTGGCAACTGATGCACATCGCCTGGTTCGCTATAAGCGCACGGATGTAAAATGCCCCAAGAGTGATTCCTTCATCGTTCCTAAAAAACCGCTGAACATCCTGAAATCAGCACTGCCGGATAACGACGATGTGATCACAGTAAGCTATAACAGCAACCACTTGTTTGTTACGCATGGTAATACACAGATGAGCTGTCGCCTTATTGATGCCCGCTTCCCAGATTATAAAGTGGTAATCCCTGCTGACAACCCCTACAAAATGATTGTCAGCAAATCAGATTTCCAGGGTGCCCTTCGCCGGGTAAGCGTATTCTCCAATAAAAGCACTAATCAGGTAGTACTGAATATCTCCGGCAGTGAATTGCAACTGGCCGCGCAGGATATTGATTTCAGCTTCGAAGGTAATGAACGCATGAAGTGTCAATATGATGGCGAAGATCTTTCTATCGCTTTCAATGCCCGTTTCCTTATTGAAATGCTGAATGCTGCCGAAAGCGATGAGGTTCGGATGGAATTATCCACCCCAACCAAGGCCGGTATCATTCGCCCCATGGAGGCAGATGAATACGAAGAGCTCCTGATGCTGGTGATGCCACTGATGCTGAATGCCTGATCCTGATTTTCCTTCATGCATTTTGTACAGATCCGGTCATACGACAATTATATCCAGGCTAATATTCAGCTAAACCTGCTCAAAGAGCATGGGATCAATTGTCATCTGAAGGATGAAAATACTGTTACGATCGATCCATTTTTGAGTCCGGCTATTGGCGGGATGAAACTCATGGTGCTGAACGATGATCTCTCCAAAGCAATCTCCCTGTTGGATGCGGCAATGGATGCGTATTTGCAAACCTTGCCCTGCCCCTCCTGTGGTGCGAAAGCACTGGAACGGCGGACCCATGTAACTTCCCTGAATTGGTGGAATCGCTGGATTGCCCGCCTGAGAGGGAATCCAGAAAGGTGGAATCGCTGGATTGCCCGCCTGAGAGGGAATCCAGAAACTGTGTTTACTTCGGAAGTGATTTGCAGGTCCTGCGGTAACCGGGTTACAGATCTGGGTTTCAACTGAAGCAGCAACCGGCAAAGATGATTTGAATCAAGATTCTTCTAGACCTGTTCCAAACCTGTTCCCGCTTTGGTAAATTGTAGGAACAATTGCCTGCACATGGAAGCTTTTTTTACTTATTGGGAAACTATCCCTTCTGCACATCGGGTGTTATTTCTGATGGGCGGAATGATTTTTTTCTGGCTACTGGAAGGATATTATCCACTTTTCAAATTTCAGTTTAACCGCACCCGGCATGCGGGAGTGAACCTGGTGTTCCTTGGTACCACCCTGGTCTTTAATCTGATTTTCGGACTGGTTACGATCTGGTTCTGCACGCTGGCGATTTCAAATGAGTTCGGGTTGTTGCAATGGATTCCAATGCCGGGCTGGATGCAGATTTTTTTCGGCCTGCTTTTCATGGATTTGTTTGGCCAGTACATTCCACACTGGCTGATGCACAAGGTTAAGTTCATGTGGAAATTTCATATGGTGCATCATAGTGATACCAAGGTCGACGTAACCACCGGCACCCGCCACCACCCAGGAGAATGGTTGTTCCGGGAAACCAGCACCATTATTGGCATCCTGGTCATTGGAACACCAGTTTGGCTGTATTTTTTATACCGAGGATGCGCGGCCCTTTTTACTCATTTCAACCACGCCAATATTCGCGTGCCGCGATGGCTGGATTATCCGATTAGCCTGGTTTTTGTTTCCCCCAATATGCACAAGGCGCATCATCATTTTGAGCGACCGCTAACGGATACCAATTATGGGAATATTTTCTCCGTGTGGGACCGGCTTCTTGGAACCTTCCGGTATGTTGATCCGGCCGGATTAAAATATGGATTGGATGTATTGGATGACCATACCGATGAAGACCTAAGCTACCAGTTCAGGATTCCTTTTGATAAGAAGATCAAGACCGATTATTGATGCATCTTTGCGAACAAATTAGCAACTGATGGGGAAAACCATTGCCATGATTCCGGCACGATACGATGC
>JALOMU010000118.1 GCA_025455285.1 Flavihumibacter sp. | reverse complement strand
TCCCTATAAGCCTGTTGTGCCTGCGGACGACTGCCTTTACGCAACAGCGCTTCCGCTTTCATGAATTTCACTTCACTGGCGGTCAGAATTGGAAACTCTGCACCGTTTTTGAAAATATACCGGGCTTCCGCATCGGAAGAAGGGGCTGCAGTTAGTGTGAAGCCACGTCCCCAAAATCCAAAGGGCAGTTTGTTTGCAGGTAGTGAACTGGTTCCGCGGTTCGGAAGGATTCCGGTAATTTCTCCGGTAGAATCTTCGCGCAACAAATAATGGGCACGGGGATCATACGCTCCATTGAACATGCTTCCTTTTCCAGTAACCAGGTTGGCAACATATGCTGTCTGACGTAACGCGCCTACGTTCGAACGAAAGGGTCCATAAAAGTTGGAAGTTCCGGTAATTCCGGTATTGGCAAATTTTGCGGTAGCGTTTTCTGAGTTGAAATTAATTCCCAGATCACAATAGTGTACCACACTGTCAGCATTGTAAGTATTCTTATTGGAAAGTTGGTTAAAAGAACGTGCAATGATGGAATAAGCAAATTTTTTCCATTTGCTTACATCTCCATTATAAAAATAAGCATCGCCTTTTGCCAGGTTTTGCTGACTTACATTGCCATCGGTACGATCCAGGTAAGCAATGGCGGTTCGGGCAATAGCACGCACCGTGTCATAAATAAATGGTTGTGCATCATATTTGAAGGTGAGTGCACTTGTATTGAAGGCCTCTTTCACAATTGCTTCTCCATATACATTTGTCAGCGTTAGCATACTCCAGGCACGAATCGCAAGAGCAGCGCCGACATAATCCCATTTTTGCTCTTCTGTTCCCCATTCGACGATCCGGTTCAGGTTTTGCCCCATTCCGAAATAATGCATGGCCCATACAGATCCGAGTACATCAGAGGCACCGGTTGCTCCACCCATCTGATCATATTGGTTACCTGCTGTATTGGTGGCCCAGAACTGGACATATCGGCCGATATACAAACCGTCATTCGCAACTCCATAAGCACTACCAGCAGCGGCAGAGCTACCTACCATATTGCCGATAATACCAGGCATTAATTCTTCAATTGGCTGACGAACTGCCGCATTGGGATTCGGATAAGCATCGTCAATTAATTTCGAGCAGCCACTGGATACCATGGCAACCAGTGAGCCAGCTAATATTGTATTTCTAATAGTACGTTTCATTGTTGTCTGCTTTTTTAATCATTAAAATCCTACTCTGAATCCGATGTTCACACTAATCGGCGGAGGCAGTGTACCATAATCAAATCCAAAGCCACCGACACCCCGACTACCTGCTGTGTTGCCACTAACCGAAGGATCTCCATCGGTATAGTTGGTAATCAGGATCAGGTCGTTTCCCGTAAGGAAGGCACTCAGGTTTTTTATGGATTTCCATCTTGCATACATAGATTTGGGGAATGTATACGCAAGTGTCAGGTCGCGCAGGCGCATCCAGTTTACATCCTTCTGGATGAAAGCTTCTTCCGGCATACTTGTAGATGTATAATAAGCATCATTGTAAGCAGGGATAACACTTATTGTATTTGGTGTTGGGTTGGCTGTATTTTCTTTTCCATCCTGCAACACTCCTTCCAGTACTCGGGGTTCAAAACGATCAGCAGTTACATTACTACGCCCGATAGAAGTCAGGTACATTTTCGTTGCATTGAAAATATCGCCCCCCACTTTCAAATCAAACATGAAGTTCAGACTCCAGCTTCCATAAGACAATCGATTACCAATACCCAGGGTGAAATCCGGATTACGATCTCCCCGAACTTTGAAAACACCTTCCGTAACAGGCAGGCCAGTTGTTGGGTTGATCAGAATCTGGCCTGCATCGTTTCTTCTATATCCAAAAGAAGTGATGGAAGTGGTTGGCCCGTTTAAAACCAGCCCCCCTCTCGCGTTGCCATATAACCAGGTATCTGACAGGTAGAACTCAGACAACATAGCTGGCATTTTGATTACCTTGTTGTACATCTTGTTGAAGTTCAAAAGCAGGTTCCAGCTGAATTTATTATTGGAAACCATATTTGCATCGAGGGTGATTTCAATTCCCTGGTTGCGGGTACTGGCAGCATTCTGTGTATTCAAAACAAAACCAGTTCCATAACTCAACCGGAAATTTTCAACGATTTGTCCTTTGTTAAGGGTATTGTAATAAGTTGCGTCTAAAGAAACCCGGTTGTTGAACAATTTAAACTCGGCACCAATTTCAAAAGTGCTTTGCTTCTCCGGTTCCAGGTTGGGGTTGGCGTTTGTAAAGCCATAAGAGAATCCACCTCCACTTGCGAAGTTGTTTACAAAAACAGATTGGGTGGAGTAGGGTGAGTTCAATCGTGCTGTGCTAGCAACAGATCCACGCAGTTTAAAATAATTCAGCACATATCCGCCTTTAAGGAAAGGAAGGATATCGCTCATAATCAGACTGGCACTTACTCCCGGATAGTTGTAATTACGGTTTTTCCTTGGTAAGGTAGAAGCCGATTCAAAGCGATGGGTATAATTTAGGAATGCTAGGTTCTTATATCCAATCGCAACTTCTCCGAAATAAGCCAATTGCCGAACGATGGATTGATTATAACGGCCAAAATTATTCTGCAATAAACGGGTACGACTACCCGGTGTGGTTGCATTAGAGTCAGATGGAAGTCCGACCAATTGGTCGATATTGGCATTGGTTACGATTGTGCCATTTTTATACATGATACCATTTACAATAGAATCAACGAGTCCATTACCTGCCACTGCATACATTTGGGTTTCATAATCCTGCCACATGGTACCACCCATTACACGCAGACTGAAATCTCCAATTTGTTTTTTGGCAGTAGCAGTGATGGTATGGTTATAACCTGCATACCGGCGGAAATAATTGTCCTGCTGGCCCCGGATACCCTGGGAAATAAAGAAGGAAAGTGGGTGATATCTCGTGTAACCATCCTGTTTATAGGTATCATAACCGAAGCGACCTGCAATACTTAACCAATCTGTTGGATTGTAATTGATACCCAGGGTGGCGGTTAAACGATCCGTAACATCCCGGCTTGGATTTTTATATACGTTGAAGAAAGGGTTGTCAATTTCCGTATTGCCTGCATTGGCTGCCAGTAAGGGAAGCTTATTCCCGTTTTCATCTTCATATTGCCGGATATCATTGGTTACTGGCCAGGCGTAGAGTCCCAGCAGGTATCCACCAGCGCTTCTTAATACCTTATCGTTTTCCGAACGGGCAAAGGCTAAAGAGGGAATGACTTCAATTTTTTTACCAATCTTGGTTGTGTTGGAGATCCGCAGGTTATAACGGCGGAAATCATTGTTCGGTACTACCCCTTTCTGATCGAAGAAAGATCCACTGGCTCGGAAGATGGATTTTCCAAATCCAAAATCGGCACCCAGGTTATGTGTTTGAGAAAATCCGGTACGAAAGAATTCATCAACGTTGTTATAGGTTGGCGTTCCTGAAGGAATTTCCGGACCGAAATAACGGAAGATGTTGGATGCATTTCCATTCGTACCATTGGAATACTTGTCATAGGTGTCCTGCAATCTTGCAACCTTACTGGCGCGAAATGAATTGTCATACTGAACGGCCAGTTTGTTTGATTTCGCTTTTTTGGTAGTTATGATTATGGCACCTGAACTAGCCTGGCTACCATAAAGTGCGGTTGCTTCGGGGCCTTTCAAAACAGTTACATTTTCAATATCATTTGGGTTGATATCGGAGATCCGGTTGGCATAGTCGTTGTTGCGATTCGGACGATCAGAAGCCAATCCAACACCCGTACCACCACCACTGCCTTCATCCAGTGTGGTGTTGTCGATGATCACACCATCCACTACAAAAAGGGGCTGGTTGTTCTGAGAGAGTGAGTTGAATCCTCTTAATACAATTTGGGATGAGGCACCAGCAATACCAGAAGTCTGATTGATTGTCAGACCGGCAACACGGCCCTGTAAACTGTTCAGAAAGTTTTCCCGCTGTGTCTGCTGGATTTCCGCACCCTTTACCTGTTGGGTTGAGTAGCCCAACTCCCGGGGTTTTCTTTTCAGGTCCATAGCCACCACCACTTCATCCATGGTATTGTCCTGTTCGGTAAGGCTGATAGTGTAGTTGGCATTTTCAGCTACCCGGATTTCCCTTCCGGAGTAACCAACATAACTGATCACCAGTACATCACCGTTTTTGGCAGTAATAGTGAAAGATCCATTGTCTCCTGTTAGTACCGACCGGGTCTCCTGGGCCCATACCAGTACCGACATGCATAGGAGAAACAAGGCCATTAAGGCCTGCTTTGCAGTTCTCATGATTGCGCGTTTTGATTAGTATTTAGTATGTAGTGTATGCGTTTATAGTACCTGTACACCAGCTGCAGCGTAAGGCTGAAGTGCAGGATCAGTTGCGTTTAGTTCAGTTATTAATGTGTTTACTTTTGAAATATCGCAAACATGCAGGGGTTGGGTGGAATTCATTTTTTCAGAAATGGTAAGGCAAACAACTCGCTTTGCTGATTCAATCATAGCTCGTTTTACCATCACCACTTCCCAATCATTATCAGTAACTCCATGTTGTATGTCAATGGCATTGATACCTAAAAAACAGATATCTGCACGGATGCTTTTAATCTGTTGAATGGCATCTGCACCAACGGTTATTTTGGAGTTTTTGGCTACCTTATCACCGATTACAATTACATCAATATTGGGGTGATTGCTGTATTCCATAATTACCGGAATACTCCCGGAAATAAAAGTGGCTTTGAGTCCGGGCGGAAGCGCCCTTGCCATTTCCAGAATAGTTGTTCCGCCTGTTGTCAGGATGAACATACCATCTTCGATCAGGGCTGCTGCTTTGCGGGCAATTTCCTGTTTATTGGCCTGTGAATAGATTTCGACCGGCGTGAAATTTACCTGGCTGAAGGAATGTGAAAGGGCTCCTCCATGCACTTTGATCAGTTTGTTCTGATCGGCTAATTCCTGAAGATCTCTCCTTATGGTATCTTCTGAAACATTGATTTCCTGGCAAAGCTGAGCCGATAAAACCTTATTGTGCAAGTTTACCTGATGCAAAATATAAGCTTGTCGCTCTCGTTTAAGCATAGTTTGTTGGTTGGGTCCTCAATATACGAGAAAACCGCAAAAACAAGCAAACATTCTTTTAAAACCGCATTAAAATTGCAGGATAGCGCTAAAGCTAGGATTTTTTGGGTTTTCCACTGAAGAAAAGTAATAGTAACCCTGCAGCAACGGAAACCACAGCACCTATCAGGATGGCCAGTTTGGCAATATTCTGGGTTACAGGATCTGAAAACGCCAGCATGGTGATAAAGATAGACATTGTAAAGCCTATGCCGGCGAGTGCTCCCATTCCTATCAATTGCATCCAGTTGGTTCCTGAAGGTCGCTCCCCAAGTCCGGTTGCTACTGTTATCCAGGATGCCAATGTAATGCCCAGTGGTTTTCCTAGTACGAGTCCGGCCAATACTCCCCAGCTCAGGCTGGTAGTAATTGCCTCACCAAAATTACCAGGTATTTCGATAGCTGTATTGGCGAGTGCAAAGAGTGGTAAGATGATAAAATTCACAGGGTCGTGCAACGCATGCTCATAATTGGATAATCGTTCAAGCGGAACCAGGAATGCTACCAACACTCCGGCAATGGTAGCATGTATGCCGGAATTAAAGATGCAGTACCAAACCAGTAAACCGATAATAAGCGTTACCCACCATTTGTTGCCTCTTAGTTTGTTTAATAAATGTAAAACTCCAAGTAAAACGGCAGCTCCCAACAAATAATACCAGGATATATCACCTCCATAAAATACTGCAATCACGAGTATGGCTCCCAGATCATCAATAATGGCCAGGGCCATTAAAAAGATCTTTAATGTAACCGGTACCCGGCTGCCTAATAAAGAGGCAACTCCCAATGAAAAGGCAATATCGGTTGCCATTGGAATGCCCCAACCACTATGATATGGTGTGGATGCATTAAATATTGCGTAAATACCGGCCGGTACCAGCATGCCACCAAGGGCAGCAGCAATTGGAAGAGATGCTTTTTTTATGGAGGACAATTCCCCTATCAATAATTCCCGCTTGATTTCCATTCCTACCAGAAAAAAGAAGAGCGTCATCAACCCATCATTGATCCAATGCAGGATGGAGTGGGGGAGATGCAGGAAGGGTAAGATATGTGTTTCCTTTTCCATGAAATGCACATAGGCATCTTTCCATTGGCTGTTGGCCAGGAGAAGAGAGATAATTGTACAGACCAGCAGCGTAATTCCCACTGCCCGGCTGTCTTTGATAAACTCCTGAATCGGACTGATTAGTTGTTTTCTGATGATTTGCCGTATGGTGGGAATTGTTGCCATTCTATTCGTTTATTACCGGGTCCTCGAAAAGTTCAAATTTAGTTTTTGGGCGCCTTTTTTCCAACCATTTGAATCCACGCAGGCGCATTTCACCATGATTTACCTGGCGAAAAGGATACATGGTTCCTTCCACGGAGCTTCGAAACACTACCCGATTGAGCTCCTTATTTGCAAAATAAAAATCAATGATATCTGCTGTGGATCTGTTTACTCCGGAATAGGCTGAATCCTGATCCTGTGCATAATAGATACTCTCTGCTGAGCCTTTTGCCCTCATGTAATTGATCACTCCATCTGTAAAAAAACCATTGATGGTATTGCCTTTAATCTGATTGTAAAAATCCTCGGCAGTACGATTTATTACCAGCCCATTATCAAATACATGCAGCCGTTCCGGGTCCTTGTTTTTTGTATACAAGTAAATGGTATCACCTGTTACCTGCGTCCCATTGGCCCAGGCAACCGGATTATTAAACATCCGGAATATGGAATCAACACCTGAATAAAACAGGCTGTCGCAAACTGCCTGTAAAGAATCACTGAATATCCTCACCCTGTGCCAGGCCTGGAAATAACGGTTACGGTTAGTCGTATCTGCCGGATCCAGTACTGTAAGCCTCCATAGACTGTCAGAAAGCACTGTGCTATCGGTACTCAAACTATCCGTTACTACCTGCACAGGACGAATAAAGGTTTTCTGGTAATCTGCCTTATCCGTTAATCGGGCAGAATACAAGGTATCCGCTGATACGAATACGGAATCCTCTTTTTGTTTGATGATCATCAGCGGTCGTTGCGTTGCCAGCAAGGTGTTGGTTTTTTTATTCGCTTTCAAATCATTGGCCAGTATGGAGATACCCTGCGCAGTATCCCGGAATACCGCATTGCCCCTCGCATAACTATCACCGGTATTATCATCAAAACCAACATCATCTCCGGTTACAAACGTGGTTCCGTCTTTGATTACCGGCCGGCGACCGAATTTGGCCACTTTGTTTTTCATATCATAATACCCTTCTGAAGTAGTGATATCACGGCGACCACTATCCGAAACAATTCTCGTTTTGGTAATAAAAGTTGCAATTCGGCTATCAGTGTTAAAAAGGAGCGAATCTGTTGCCAGGTCATATTCCGGATCTTTCATCTTTACGTCCTTTTTGAAATAGACGTCTTTCATATCGCCGTAATAGATCGCTTCCTTACTGGTTAGTACGGTTTTATCACTAACTACTTTACCACCATTAGTGTATATGCCAATTTTTAAATTTGTATCGTATTCCAGGTCATTGGTAGTGAGCACACCTTTGCCATCCGTCAGCCTTACATTTTTTTTGAGATAGGCTTTTTTCTCATTGGAATAATAGATCAGGTATTGTGCATAGGTGTGAATGCTGTCGGCATCATTAATATGTACGTTTCCGAAGGCTTCCACCACCCCGGTACCAGGATTAATCACTGCACTGTCGCAGTAAAACTTGGTGGTTCCCTGTTCAAGGAAAACATTTCCAGCCAGCATCTGGAGTTCGGTTACTGAATCTTTTTTCAGGTAACGAAACCGATCGGTTTTACGCACCAGCACAACATCCATGGTATCAGCCGGATTGGCAGGCGGAACAGGCTCCTGCGCAATAGCAGGCAGCATTGCCAGTAAAAGCAACCAGCTTAACAGTAGTCCAACCAGTCGCATTTTATTGAGATTGTGGCGTCGTTTGTGTAGAGTCATTTAATGGCGCCTGCAGGGGTTTATTCTTGTCTTTACGTCCAAATACAGATACATTAATGTACCGTTTAGGATGCACCCTTACATCATCGAGCAAAATATTCAAACTTCTGGTTGTGTTTTCCAGGTTCTGATATAATTGTTTATCATTTAACAGAAGTCCCAGTGACCCATCTTTACTGTTTGCTTTTTCCACCAGGCCATTCAAATTAGCGATTGTTGTCTGCAAGTTATCCACCATTCCTTTTATGTCGGCAGCTGCCAACTGATCGGTGGTTTTTTCCAGGTTACCAAGGGTATGAGTGATACTTTCATTATTCGAAGCAAGATTGCCACTCACTGACTCCAGATTGGCCATGGTTTTATTGAGATTGCTGTTCTGTGAAGCAATCAACTGATTCAATGCGGCAGAGGCTTTAGCCAGATTGGCAATGATGGTATGGAAGTTATTTTTGGTATTGGGATCAAAATAAGTTCCCACTACCTGGATGAGTGAATCGAGGGAAACCAGCGTGCCATCCAGTGAATTCAAAGCAGGATTCAAACTTCCTGTTACTTCATCCAGTAGAGCAATTTTCACCCTACTGCCGATGGTATCACCATCTGCCAGGAATTCGCCCGCGTTACCTGGCTCAATTACCAGGTTGGAGGTTCCTAAAAGACTTGCATCAATATAAGCAACGGAATTTTTAGGAATATTGATATGGCGGGCCAGGTTGATGGTTACTACTATGCCATCTTCAATATTCGGACTGCGTTCACGAATTTCAGAAACCATCCCAATTTGAAGGCCATTGAGCAAAACGGGACTTGAATTTGCGAGTCCGGTAACTTTCGGGAAAATCGTGTATACCTGATCATTTTTGTCGAAGAAACTTTTTCCTTTCAGAAAATTGAAGCCAAGTATCAGTAAGGTAATACTTACTACCGCCAGGATTCCGATCTTGGTTTCATTAGATATTTTCATGCACTAAGAATTGGAGTCAAATGTAAGGATTTAATTTCCAGTTGTGTTCCGGGGCAGATGCCGTGGATTTTCCAATTCTTCTTTATAGCGTTTGAACGCAGTTAAAATATTGTTTACCACTTCCTGCTGACCAGCTTCGCTTACAAGATACTCTTCCTCTTCTTTATTGGTAATAAATCCGGTCTCAATCAGAATGCTGGGCATGCCAGTGGCCTGTAGAACCCAAATTCCCTTGTGGTTTCGTTGCTTCACACCAAAGCTTTTCCTGCCTGCATTTGTAAATTCTTCCTCAACAAATTGTGCCAGGAGGGCTGAATTACGAAAGAAATATTTAGTATATAATTGTGCCCGGATTTTCGCTTCGGGAGAATTCAGATCCAACACGTTGTTTGGATCATCTACTGGTTCTTCTTCACCACTTTCCCCTTCATCCAGCACGATATTCTCACTTTTTGCACTGGATCGGTCTGCCGCCCAGATATAGGTTTCAGTGCCTATCCGGGTGTTTTTCACATAATAACTTTCGTAAATCGGCTGCTTGATCAGCTTTTTCTTCCTGGTTTTACCCTTTCCTACATAAACCACCTTGTTCTTGTACCCTACAATTTTTTTCTGATACCAGCCCCCGGCTTTCTGACCGGTCGCATTGAGGTGTATGGAGATAAAGAGATCTCCTTTAGCTTCATTGGCCATTTCGGCCCTGATCCGGTTGGCGAGGTTAGGATCAGTTACTCCCTTCGGTAGGTTAGCATCTTTTCTTGTGTAAATAAAATTGATTTCAGGATAGGCTTTTTCAAGCTCTTTTCCCAATTTAAGCGCAATTGACAAGGCCACCTCAGCTTCTGTGGAAATTAAGCCCCGTGCTCCGGGATCCCTTCCGCCATGGCCGGCATCAATGATTACGGTCTTCAACGCATTTTTACTAGCCTGTGCGATGCCGTTTTTTGAAAATATTAGCAACACGCCGGCAGCGATCACTATATAGAGTTGAGTCTTGAACAATCTGATCATACAATAACCTTTGAATAATGGGTATCGAATCCCTATTTTTGCCCCCATTCAATAGTATGAAGGACGGCGGCAAATTTAGTTTAAAATACATTTTTATCGGGCTTTTTGCACTGCTGCTTATAATAATAACGCACGCTTCCAAGGCGAATTATCCA
>JALOMU010000117.1 GCA_025455285.1 Flavihumibacter sp. | reverse complement strand
GCACTGGATCCAACCTATCTTCCGGATAAGCTGCGGGAATTCAAACGCAATAATGAACCCTTTATCCTGGTACTGAGTCAGCAACCTTATATCGCGAACAAATATTATTATGGCAATACCCGCTTATTAAAGGAAGTAAAATATTACCCCATCATTCAATTGGTAATTGTTGGCTTACTGATCACTTTATTACTCCTATTGCTGACGACTCAACATCGATCCAGCCAGAACCAGCTCTGGGCAGGCATGGCAAAGGAAACGGCGCACCAGTTGGGGACTCCCTTATCTTCTTTACAGGGTTGGGTTGAAATGTTGAGGGAATCGGGCGGACAGGACACAATCACGCGGGAGCTGGAAAAAGATGTAAACCGATTGAAACTCGTGAGTGATCGCTTCAGCAAAATTGGTAGTATCCCCAACCTGGAACCAACAGATATTGTAGGACAGGTTGACTCCATGCTGGATTATATCAAACGCCGGGCATCCGGAAAGATCAGGTTTGAGTTTATGGCGCCACCGACAGGGAGCCTGATAATTCCCCTTTCCGCCACCTTGTTCGATTGGGTAATAGAAAACCTCCTGAAGAACGCGCTGGATGCCATGGAAGGCCAGGGACAGATCACCGTACAGATCCAGGAAAACGAGCGCCAGGTGCTAATTGACGTAACCGATACAGGCAAAGGCATACCGGCCACACATATCGGGCGGGTATTTGACCCCGGATTTACTACTAAAAAAAGGGGCTGGGGACTGGGACTATCGCTTTCCAAACGGATCATTGAACAGTTTCATCGGGGAGAACTGAGTGTGAAGCAATCCGAGCCAGGAAAGGGCACCACCTTCCGGATTCTTTTGCCGAGGCAGACTGGTCTTTCCAAATAAATTCAGCTGAATACTTGGCGGCAATTCGCTGAAATCCTTACATTTGCCACCGCTTTAAAGCGAGCCCAGGTGTTGAAACTGGTAGACAAGCCACCTTGAGGTGGTGGTGCTGGAAACGGCGTGCTGGTTCGAATCCAGTCCTGGGCACTGAATAAAAAGGGAAACCCTTGATAGCAGTAGCTTTCAAGGGTTTTTTTATATAGACTTACCACCCTCCTTCAACCCCTTCTCCTTCATTTTTTTAAGGCCGTAGTTGCGAATAGCTTCAATTACGGGAATCACCTCCTTGCCTTTTTTGGTGATGGAGTACTCCACCCGGGGCGGCACTTCAGCAAATACTTTTCTTGTTATCAATTCATGCTTTTCCAGTTCTTTCAATTGGCTGGATAACATTTTATCTGTGATGTGCGGCAGCGCTTTACGGATTTCACCATACCTCATGGTGCGCTGGTTCAGACGCCATAAGATTGGCATTTTCCAGGTACCACCAATAAAATGCATGGCAAATTCAACAGGATTGTAATAGATTTTGTGTTCGTAAATAAAGTCAGGCATAATCATTACTATCCAAATAGATAGTGACTATCAAATTAGATATAATATTCCAAATCATCAGCAAAAAAAGCAACTTTAAGAATCACAATTCAAGTGAGAGATTTACTTTAAACGAAAAGAAGCAACATGAAAATTGCAATCATCGGAACCGGAAATGTAGGCGGCGCGCTGGCAACCAAATGGGCACAGGCCGGACATGAAATTTTTCTTGGAGTCCAGGATCTGAATACATTCAAAGGTCAGGACTTATTGAAAAATCCAAATACCAGGGCGATGCCTGTTCAGGAAGCAGTTTCAGCTTCGCAATGTATACTGCTTGCCACACCGGCGCCTGCAGCCATTGATGTTGCCAAAAGCATGGGCGATACCAGCGGAAAAATCATAATTGATGCAATGAACATCATTATGAAAAAAGGACCGGCCGGTTTTAACACTACAGCTGATGCAATTCTGGCAAATACTTTCACTCGTGATATCGTAAAATGTTACAACACTACCGGTTACAACAACATGATCAATCCAATTTATGGAGAGACAGCACTTGACCTCTTTGTTGCCGGAGATAGTACCAAAGGAAAGGAAGCTGCCAAACAATTGGCTAAAGATGCTGGCTTCGCCAACTGTTATGATATTGGCGGAAACGACAAATTCGAATTGATGGAACAATTCGCCTGGTTCTGGATCAACCTGGCCATGTTCCAGGGACAGGGAAGGGAAATTGGTTTTAAACTATTGAAGCGATGAATGTTTACTAAAAAAACTCATCCAGTAATGTGTAAAAACGTAGTTTGTTTTCGTCCAGGTATGTTAAACCATAATGCTGTAAAAAAAGAGGAATCAGGTTTTCAAGGCTTTCATGTTTCAGACTTCTGATCGCAAGCGCCACATCCTGATAACGATCCGCGACACCACCCCGGCCCATATCAATGAAAGCAGCTACTACTCCATCGTGTACAATCAAATTATCCGGACAATAATCGCCATGAGTAAACACGAGGTCTGCTTCGGTTGGTTTATATTTAGTTAACTCATCCCACAATTGCGCTGTTGTATAATTCGAAAACTCCTCCTCAAAATCGGCTGTATCCACCCAGCCTTTCTCTATCCGAATCCGGGCTTCATTCAATCTGGCATCGAGTGAATAAACAGGTGCATGTGAATCCAGGGGAACTTCGTGTAGTAATCTAAGTGCCTGCGCATATATCCGAACCAATTGCTCAGCTTCAGGAAGTTCAGCCAGTGTAGTACCATCTATCCATTCGATACAAAGCCATTCAATAGTGTCATCCTCCTTGAAAAAATGAATAACAGGTACAGGTACCTTACCAGCCAACCATTCATACACCAGAAAATCCTGCTTAAGCGATTTACTATCGTCTGTTTTAGCTGCACCCTTAAGCACACACAACTGCTCCTGCTCATCCTTAACAAGAAATATACTGGCAGCACTTCCTCCATCCAATTTCTTTACCAGTTTCAATCCACGAGGAAATTTGTTTGAATTCATCCCATCAATATAAATAGAACACTACACAAAAATAAAATCTGACCGTGGAGAGATAAGCATCAATTACAACCAATTAATTCCACACAAAAAAAAACTAACTCAAAACTGTTTAAGGAAAATCAAAATAAACGACGGTAAATATAATATTTTAAAAAGCTTCAAACTATTTGAAACTTCGATATGTTCAATAATGGTAGTTCAATAGTTCAACAGCTTTTCCGGATTAGCCCGTTACTACTTCCAACAAATTTTAAACTCATAACAAATGAATCCATTACTTCTGGAGATCATGCCGATCGCCAACGACAATTATGTTGCCTTTACTTTCTTTATTGGTTGCATGGCTATGCTTGGAGCATCTGTCTTTTTCTTTTTTGAAATGTGGAATGTTGATAAAAAATGGAGGACTTCCATTCTTATATCCGGATTGATCACCTTCATTGCTGCCGTACATTATTATTACATGCGTGATTATAATCTCGCAACAGGTCAATCTCCTACATTTTTCCGCTATGTAGACTGGCTACTAACAGTACCGCTCATGTGCGTTGAGTTCTATCTGATTACCAAGAAATCAGGAGCAACCACCAGTCTGTTAACCAAGCTCATTGCAGCATCTGTATTCATGTTGGTTACCGGATATATTGGCGAAGCTATTTATCCAACTGAAACGCAAAGCTGGATTTGGGGATTTATCAGCAGCCTTGGTTACTTCTATATAGTATACCTGATCTGGTTTGGAGATGTTGCAAAATTAGCCAACAATACAAGTCCGGCCGTTGCAGCAGCAAACCGCACCCTTGCCTGGTTTGTATTAGTAGGATGGGCTATTTATCCCATCGGCTATATCGCTGGTACTGAAGGTGGATTATTCGGCATGAAAGTGCTCGAGGGAGTTTCACTGGATGTCGTTTATAATATTGGCGATGCTATAAATAAAATCGGTTTTGGCTTAACTATTTATGCACTGGCTCAGCGTGAAACTGCAATGACCAGCAAAACAGCTTGACTCGTTTTTTAGTTTTACAGGTAAAATAACCTGGTGGGGTACGGTTTTACCAACTGTATCTCACCGGGTTTACTTCTACAACATGAAAAATAGTTTTATCGCAATTGGACTTCTGTTATGTATGCTGCATCATTGGTGGATACCCATTCCATTCCAGGTGCAGGCAGGAATTCTTATAATCGGATTTATATTTTTAGGTATTCCTCATGGAGCTGCAGATATTCTGGTAGCGAAATACCAATCATCTGCTACACGAACCTACTTTTCTCTAAGAAATTTCCTGTTGCAATACCTGCTCCAAATTCTTTTATTTGGATTATTTCTATGGATTTTTCCTATGCCGGCTTTACTTCTCTTTCTTTGTATATCAGCCTATCATTTTGGTGAAACGGATCTTAAAAAAATACCTGCGGATAACTGGATTGGAAAATTATTTATCAGCAGTTACGGATTATTGATTTTATTTTTTCTCCTGCTTACTCATATTGATGAAGTAGTCCCAATTCTTTCTCTCATAGATGATACTGCCGTTTTGAATGGTTTGACTCCTGTTATTCAGGAATATCAACAATTATTATTAGGTATACTTTTTATTGTTTTTCTGGTAATCAGTTTTATATTTTTTTCCCAACAAGTAAAAAAACAGCAATTTGATTCAGGAAACTTTTTATTGCGACTCGCACTACTTTTACTAATCTTACACCAACTTCCGCTCTTACTCGGATTCAGTTTTTATTTCATCATCTGGCATTCCAGCCTTTCACTTCAATCCATTATAACGGGACTCAAAAATGCCGGATCCTACTATCCTAAAAAATTGATTAAACATTTATTAATTTGTAGTGGAATTGCACTTGCAGGCACATCCTTCTTTCTATTTTACTTCGGTGATATTAAAAACAATAACCAGATTTTATGGTATTGTTTTGCCACCCTGGCACTGCTTACCGCACCTCATATGCTGGTAATGCATCGACTATACAAATGGATGAGATCTAACTAATTGTTCCTAAGGTTTGGCGTAAGGCAGCCTGATTACCCGTGTTGTAGCATGATAACTATCCAGTCCGCTACAAGTGAGTGTGCCAGCTGATTCCAGGTCAATAAAACCATCCGGCCCCACCAACGAATCTGGAACCATCACCTGAGTAATCTTTCCTATAATAAAATGTGTCTGGTTGAATTCAATTGGAATACGCTCTACCAGTTCGCAGGCAAAATGAATGATGCTTTCTTTTACGAAAGGTGCAGCAATACCCTCTACATATTCAGGCGTTAACCCAACTGCTTCGAATTCACTAACTCCTTCCGGGTATTTGGCACTGGTTTGGTGTGCTTTTTCAATAAACTCTGCTTGAACATGATTGATCGTGTATACACCGGTTGCAAGTATGTTTCCCAAGGTATTCTGGCCTTCCGTATTCGGGCGCACAACCATTCCACATAAGGCAGGGTCAGCACCTATATGGACCAGGCTGCTGAATAAGGATAAATTTTCCTTCCCCTCACTGCTTTTTGTACCCACCAGCACCAGGCTCTTGAACCCGCCAATAGAATTTATGAGATTGGTGCGATACCTCCTTTCCAAACTGGATAAATCCACCGTTGTCAATACCATTTCGATCTTATTTTGGAAAAGATAACAGTTTAGTACTGAAATGGTTAACGACCTAACCTATTCAAGATTTCGACCAGCTTATCCGGCATCGAGAAAAATGGAGAATGGCTGGCAGGCAATTCAATAATCTCCCTGCAGCTTACATTTGTAGCCAGGGTGGATTTATCCATATCTTTTGCCTTCGTACAAAGAATATAATACTTTGGGATACTACCATAGTTTTGTTGAGTCAGTTGCACCGGTGTTGCCAGTACGGATAATGGCCCGGGACGCACTCTTGCAAGGGCATATTGAAAGTCTTCCTCTGTACAATCAGCATAGAGCAGTTCCCGAACCATTGCAGGATTAAGTGCGATCGTTTTCTGATCCGTTGAAACGATTAGCGCTTTTTGTAAAGGAGGGCCACCGGGACCTGCAAATTTCTCTGACAAACTGA
>JALOMU010000116.1 GCA_025455285.1 Flavihumibacter sp. | reverse complement strand
AATGCCGATATGGCAAATGCCAGCACGGCACTCACCTGCCTCGGAGATAAATTTTTGAATTGGATCATAAATCAAACTTGTATCCAACCCCTTTCACGGTGGTAATACAATCTAATCCCAGTTTTTGGCGAATTTTACGAATATGAACATCAATGGTGCGATCTCCAACGATCACTTCATTGCCCCAAACCTGGTTCAGGATTTCGTTGCGAAGGAATACCCGACCTGGACGGGAAGCGAGTAAATATAATAACTCAAATTCTTTTTTGGCGAGGGTAATCTCGTTGTCGTCCACCATGACCACGAATTTTACCGGATCGATCACCAGGTTGTCTATCATCAGCACACCGGTTCCGGCTTCTTCTTTTTTGGTAACCCGGCGAAACAGGGCATTTACCCGGCTGGTTAGTAATTTGGGGCTAATGGGTTTGTTGATATAATCATCAGCTCCCGTATCGAGCCCTTTTAGTTGGGAGGATTCATCACTCAGTGCAGTCAGAAAAATGATAAGGGTATCCTTGTAAGAGGGTTGGGCTCTCAATAGCTCACAAACTTCAACCCCATTCTTTTTGGGCATCATGATGTCCAGAATGATTAGGTCAGGTTTGATCTGTTTTGCTCTCATCAGGGCTTCATCACCGTCTTTGGCAGTGTAAACGGTGTATCCTTCCGCCTGCAGATTGTACTGGATGATTTCTAAAATATCCGGTTCGTCATCGGCGATGAGAATCTTTTTATCCCTGTTATCCATTAATAATTTGTTTACGCAAAGTTAATGCTGCCTGATAAGCAGCCAATTTTCAGCCGATTATGAAATTGTTAAGGGCAATTTTAGTGTTACTGAAACGTTATGCAGGTGTTGCATTGTGTAAATTTGAATCCAAGGTTCCTATCTATGAACAAACTGATACCCTTTTCCAGCCTGGTATTTGCCAGTCTGGGTTCGATCGCACAGACCTCGGCATCCGGCTTTCAGGCCATGCCGGTTGCTTCCTATCCGGTGGAGCGCAGCCGTGTGATCTTTCATGAAAACATCGACAAAGAACAAAAGAAATTGTTTCAGCAGCCTGGCTCCTATGTAAAAGGCTATATTCCGCTGAGTAAGGATGAAACCATTAATACCGCCGTACGTTACGCGATGGTGGATCAACTGGATGCCATCCAGAAATCAGTTGAGCTGGATTCCCTGCTGAAGGATAATGAAAAAATCAAATATTTAAAAGGATTGGAAATTCTTGCCAGGAATTTTGGTTCTGGTTCGCGTGCGCGTCAAATCCAGCCCGCCCTGGCTCCCCAAATGGTGGAGCATTTCAGCGAAGCTATGTCCCTGGATAAAAAAAGTAAGGGTATTGACCCCGTGGTTGCCAAATCACATTACTGGGTGGGAAAAATAATTGTGGATTGTTTTACGTACCCCGAAAATATCGGTGTAAAAGCCAGTAAGGATATCCTGCAGATCAAATACCTGCAGTTATACCCGGATCGTACAATGCCTTTCCTGAAAACCAATTTTGCTTATCCGAAGCGGGATAGCCTGATTGCAGCGGAAGCACGCCGTGATCCGCGTAAGGTCTATGATTATGCCGCTTCCAATGATGCCCTGGCCAGGTATATCCGCATCCATCCTGATCCCGTAGTAAAGGTAATTGCCGAGATGGCTTCCAGTCGGAGTGGTCAGTTATACTTTCCCTTTATAGACGAGATTTACCGCGGTAAAATGACTTTTGAAGAGGTGGATAAGGTAAAAGACAACGACCTGGAATATTACCGCCTGATGGTGAAAACCCGCCTCAGCCATACAGAACGTATGCTGCAAAAGGATACGCCTATGGAGCGCAAAGCCCTGATCGAACGCATGGATAATAAGGCGCGCCAGTTTTTTATCAGCCAGATCAACGGATTGCACAATTCCCCTGACCCTGTTCGCTTTAAAGTGATTGATCCCCTGAGTCCGCAGGAACTCTATTATCTCTGTGTGTTGGGCGAAGATGAAATTTATACCTCCAGCTACCGGGGTGTTTTCAAAAGGATCATTACCAAATTAAAAGGAACCCCCACTGATAGTCTGTTCATGAGTATGAATTTTGACTATTTCAGGAAGTTCATCAAAATGGCGGCTGCTTATAATGAATTGGACACGTTGTTGAAATTGATGCCAGACTCTAATGCAACCGTACTGATGAAATCGTTCATGTTTGGACTTGAAAAAAATACTAGCATTAATAGTGTGGAGGATGCCGTGGATGTGGCAGACGCCTATTCCAGCATTTTTGAAAAGAATAAGGTATTAGCTGCAAATATGTTGGAAGAAGCCCGTTTGAACTATGAACGTAATGTGCAGAACGGTGATCTGAATGGGCAGAAGATTTACCAGATTGAAAAAACCTTGTTTGAATCGGCGGATACTACATCGAAAGTCGATTTGTCAAAAGCCCTGGGTATACCTCCTGTATATACGGTTCCGTTTGAACGCCTTGCTGATTCTGCCGGGCGTGTTATTCAGCAGGTCTTTTTCTACGGCGATGACGATAAGGATGGCCAGGTTTCTTTTGCAAATTTCATGACCCTGTTCAAGGGTAAACCCGAATGGGCTGTTACTGAAAATAAGGATTTTGTTACCATCAAGTCCACCAAAGGGAAGCCGGTATGGATCTTCGCAAACAAGCCGCTGTACGGATTGGATGATCCGGATGCCAAAGCTCAGGCCAAATTGCAGGAATACCTGGATCAGAATCAGTTGTATCCAACAGTATATATTCATCGCGGACATAGTTATCATGTGAAATCTTCACTTGGTCAGATTACTCCATCTGCGCGAATCGTAGTGCTTGGTTCCTGCGGTGGTTACAATAACCTGAATGATGTCTTGACTATCAGTCCGGATGCCCATATCATTTCCTCCAAACAGATAGGTGCCCGCGCGGTTAATGAACCTATATTGAATTCTATTAATACTTCCCTGAGAAATGGAGCTGCAATTGAGTGGATGCCCATGTGGACGGAGCTTGGCAAGCTTTTTACCGGGGAGGCAAAAGAGCGCTTTGATGATTATATTCCACCCTACAAAAATCTGGGTGCGATCTTTATCAAAGCCTACCGAGGGGTGGAAGAGGAAGAATAATATCTTTGCGCCATGTCATCGACCTCTGGCAATAAGAAGATATTTGACTGGACATTATTACGAAGGGTTTTCAGCCTTGCAGCACCTTATCGGAAAAAAGTGATGTTATCACTTGGCCTGGCAATCTTGCTGGCGTTACTAACACCGGTTAGACCCTGGCTGATCCAGATCACGGTAAATAATTACATACGGAACGGGATGCTCGATTGGGTAATCCGAATCACCCTGATTCAATTCGGATTGCTCCTCGTGGAGACCCTGTTCCGTTTCTTTTTTACGTTCACTACCTCCTGGCTTGGGCAAACTGTGGTGAAAAACCTGCGGGTGCGTGTTTTCAATAAGGTTGTGGGATTGAATCTCTCCCAATTTGACGCTACACCCATTGGTACGCTTACTACACGTACGATCAATGATATTGAATCGGTAAATGAAGTTTTTTCAGACGGGCTGATTCCCATTATTGCAGATTTCCTTTCCATTTTATCGATACTTTTTGTCATGTTCTGGGTCGATTGGAAACTGGCTCTTATCAGCCTGGCACCTTTTCCTTTTCTGATTCTGGCAACCTACATTTTTAAGGAGAGTGTAAACCGGTCTTTTATTCGGGTGCGGAATGCAGTGGCTGCGCTGAATGCTTTTGTACAGGAGCATTTGACAGGGATCCAGGTGGTGCAGACTTTTGCAGCGGAGGAAAGGGAGTTTGACAAGTTTAAAAAAATCAATAAAGAACACCGAAACGCCAATATCAATGCGATTTTTGCCTACTCGGTCTTTTTCCCGGTGGTTGAAATTGTGCTGGCGGTCTCTACCGGATTGCTGGTTTGGTGGGCGGCGAGTCATGCTTTGCAACTGCCGCCCGAGCAGGGTGCTGAGATGGCAGGTAAAATGATCTCTTTTATTTTGTTTTTGAACCTGCTCTTTCGACCGCTTCGGGTGATCGCAGATAAGTTCAATGTATTGCAGATGGGCATGGTGGCCAGTGAACGGGTATTCAAGGTGCTGGACAATGAAGACTATATCCAAACCGAAGGAAGCTTTGCACCGGATAAGGTGGCGGGCAAAATAGAATTTGACCATGTCTGGTTTGCTTACAAGGACGAGCAGTATGTATTAAAAGACCTGAATTTCACGGTGGAACCTGGTGAAACAGTGGCCCTGGTGGGGCATACGGGTAGTGGCAAGACATCAATCATTAGTCTGCTGAACCGCTTGTATCATATTAAAAAAGGCAGTATCAGGATCGATGGAGTAGCGGTGGAGGAATACAGGTTGGAAGCATTAAGGCGGCAAACCGGTGTGGTGCTTCAGGATGTTTTTCTTTTTTCCGGATCAGTGCTTGAAAACATAACCCTTCGCAATCCGGCTATCAGTCGCGATCAGGTGGAGCGTGCTGCTAAAATGATCGGAGTGCATGAATTTATTGAGTCGTTGCCCGGGGGGTATGATTATAAAGTGATGGAGCGGGGTGCAACGCTTTCTTTAGGTCAGCGGCAGATTCTGTCCTTTATCCGGGCACTTTTATATGATCCGAGCATTTTGATCCTCGATGAAGCCACTTCCAGCGTTGATACGGAAAGTGAGCAACTGATTCAGCAGGCGATCGACAACCTGATATCGGGTCGTACGGCAATTGTAATTGCGCACCGCCTTAGTACGATTCGCAAGGCGGATAAGATCATTGTACTGGATAAAGGGGAGATCCGGGAAATTGGTTCTCATGAGGAACTGCTGGAGCGAAAGGGATATTACCATAGTTTGTATGAATCGCAGTTTGAGAAGGGGTAGGGAAGCGGGGACAAAGGAGAAGGGAGGCGGGAGAAGGGAGGAATGGAAGATGGAGGAATGGAAGATGGAGGAATGGAAGATGGGTGGTAAGGGGGGACAAAGGAGACGGGAGGCAAGGAAAGAGGGAAGGGTAGGGAAAATGGAAACATATGTGTGGGCTTAACGCACACCCAAAACCTGATGGTCTGACTTTGGGGACATGGATTCAGGGTTCTATATTTATTTTATTGATATGCAATTAATTATGTCGTTTTTTTGGCATTCCGTTCCTCAATGGAATAGCCCTAAATGATCACTTATCGCTTCTCCCTACTTCATAATTCATAATTCCTACTTCTAACTTCATAATTCATCCTTCATAATTCCCCCTTCCTCCCTATCTTTGCGCAAAATTTTGAAACTGCATGGCAAGGAAAAGCGTCAAATCTTTACTGGTAGCGACTTTCAGCGCATTTTTGGTATGTTTCGGAACTGCTGTTCTGGCTAATGAGGGCGGTGACAACGGAAAAGCTGAAAAATTTGACGCCGGTAAAGCCATCCTGCATCACATTGCTGATTCACATGAATGGCATTTTTTCACAATTGGAGAAACGCATGTAACCCTGCCGCTACCCATAGTTGTATATTCTCCACAGCGCGGACTGAGCCTATTTTCATCCTCCAAATTTCATCACGGCGAAACCATACACGAGGGGTATAAACTGGATCATGATCATATCGTGCCGGTTGATGCCAGCGGAAATGTGGATGCAACCGTTAAGGTCTATGATTTCTCCATGACCAAGAATGTGGTGCAAATGTTATTGGCAGTAATTACGCTGGTATGGATCATGACCGGAATTGCTAAAAAGTATACCGCAAACGGTGCCAATAAAGCTCCTTCGGGTTTGCAAAATGCGGTTGAACCGGTAATCACTTTTGTTCGGGATGATGTTGCTATACCCTACCTGGGGAATAAATACCAGAAATACCTGCCCTACCTCTTAACTGTATTTTTCTTTATCCTGATTAATAACCTGTTTGGTCTTCTGCCAGGTGCAGCCAATGTAACCGGTAATATTGCTTTCACTGCGCTACTTGGTTTGGTTTCTTTTATCGTGATCCTATTTAGCACCAATGGC
>JALOMU010000115.1 GCA_025455285.1 Flavihumibacter sp. | reverse complement strand
TCCGAAAGTATTAATACTAAAAACCATCCGCCACGGCGGATGGTTCAGTTGTTTAACAAAGTTATTATCCAGTTGGTCAGTATCTAATCCGCCTCAAATCTTAATGTCCAACTTTGGTATCCGTTTCCTTGCTACCTTGTTCTGTCTTTTGCACTTTTGTCTCGCTCTGCTCCTTATGATACGGATCATAGGTATTCTTCAGATTCCGGTACGAATTGCCATCCGCAAGGAAAGCAATGATAAACCAAACGAAAAGCAGCAATGGAACCACAATTGTCATAATCATGTTGCGCAATTCATGTTTCAGGTGCATAAAATAGGCAACAATGTAAAAGGCTTTAGCCAGCATGAGTATCAAAATCACGCCCTTGATCAAGTGAACCATAAACGGACCAAGGCTCTGATGAGAGAGGTACAACCAAAAGCCAAGCGCCAGTTCAATAAGAGTAATTACAGAAAGGATAACAGTAATTTTAATTACTTCTTTTCTGCTGGCCTCCCGATCATATTCATGATGGAAGGTGATTTCTGAGTTATTATCTTGATGCATAATTGCGTTTCTTTAATGATTATACGAGATAGAATACGGTAAATACAAACACCCAAACCAGGTCCACGAAGTGCCAGTACAAACCCGCTTTTTCAATCATCAGGTAATGTCCCTTGCGCTCAAATACGTTATTAAGCGTCATAATCAGCATGATAATGTTGATCACCACACCGCTAAACACGTGGAAGCCATGGAATCCCGTAATCGTAAAAAAGAAATTGGTAAAGTTGGTGGTAGCTTTTGTTCCATCCGCATTCAGGAAGGGGTTACTTCCCCACCAGGCACCTTCATGGTGTAAATGCGTCCATTCCCAGGCCTGGCAGCTTAAAAATGCAATACCTCCTATAATGGTAAGTACCAGGTTTCTTACTACTGCTTTCTTGTCCATCGCATGACCAGCCTGCACTGCTAATACCATGGTTACAGAGCTGATGATCAGAATAAAGGTCATTAAACTCACAAACATGAGTGGAAGCCCGTTTCCTAAACCGGGAAAAGACTGGAAAACTTCGTTGGGATCAGGCCATGAGTTGGAGGCGAAACGGATGGTGCCATAAGAGATCAGAAACGCACCAAAGGTGAACGCATCACTCATCAGGAAATACCACATCATCAGTTTACCATACTCCACATTGAAGGGGCTTTTTCCGCCACTCCACCATTTTTGTTCTGCAGGTACTGCTTGTGCCATGTTCAGTGTTTAAGATTAGTTCGCAAATTTAATTGGATATACGGAATATACTATTGTAATAACATAAAAAATACCATCAGATAGAGCCATAAAAGATCTACAAAATGCCAATAGGTGCTCATCACTTCCACAGGTACCGGATTATAATTCCGGAATCGGGTGCTGAACGCCTTAAAAAACAGTACAATCAGCGCAATCACTCCTCCTACCACGTGCAATCCGTGGAGACCGGCAATTATATACAAAAACTGCCCACCGCCTGCCCCGGAAAAACTAATACCGGAGGCCCAAATCTCCTTAAAACCCAGGTACTGTAAAACAACAAACAACACCCCAAGCACAGCCGTTACTGTTATCAGTTGCCGGTACTTATTCCGCTCACGCTCACGAAATGCTTTCAGTGAAAGATAAATCGTAACACTGCTCGCCAACATCACAACAGTTGAATACCAGAAGATTACCGGCATTTCAAAACTTGTCCAGCTGGGCTGGCTCCTCTTTACAATATAGGCACTTGTCAACCCCGCAAACATCATGGTGATACTTGCAATCGCCACCCACATCGTGAATTTATTCGGATGTATTCTCTTACGCTGCTCCATAGCTTCTGCCCTCATACATTAAATTTTTATTGCTCCTCCTACCCCATCCTCCTTTTCTCCCTCTTCCTTTCCTCCATCTTCCTTATACCTTATCCGCCACCAGGGCGAAAAAAACAATCATCAGGTACAGGTAACTCCCAAACATCACACCCCGAGCTGCTGACTTTTCCATTTTCATGTACAACCTTACACTCAGGGCTACCATCAGCAGGTTACATACCAGGGTTATCAGCAAACTAACCCATCCTGTAATACCTGTGAAATATGGCATCAAGCCTACCGGTATCAGAAACACCGAATAAATAATCGACTGTATAGCCGAATACTTAGTAGGGCCTTTTTCAGATGGCAGCAACCGAAAACCAGCTGCTTCATAATCTTTGTGCGACAGCCAGGCAATCGCCCAGAAATGAGGGAACTGCCAGAAAAACTGGATCGCAAACAAAGCCCATCCACCAAGGTCACGCCATCCATGCTCTCCAAAAAAGATAGTATCATTTCCTGCTGCAAACCCGATTAAACAGGGCAAGCCTCCGGGAAATGCACCTACCAATACGGAGATGGAATTCACCTTTTTTAGCGGAGTATAAATAAAAGCATAGAGGAAGAGGCTAAAGGCTGCAAGACCAGCGGATAATCCGTTAAAAAAGTACCAGAGGAGAAATACCCCCAGCAATCCACTAATCACTGCAAAAGCCCAACCCTCCGTCACTGACATCCGACCTGATGCAATAGGTCTGTTGGCAGTGCGCTTCATCAGGGCGTCTGTATCTTTTTCCACTACCTGGTTAATGGTATTGGCACTTCCTGTTACCAGCATTCCTGCCAGGAACAATAGTAAGATCATCGCCCAATCATACTCCACAATTTTTGGTGCCAGCAGATAACTAATTACCGCCGAAAACACCACCATTGTTGTCAAAGAGAACTTTATCAGCAGTAGGTAATCACGCAACCGCGCCATTACACCATTTTCCTTACCTGGTTGAACTGATTCACTCTGCTGCATTCATCATTATTAAACAAAAATCGTACACTCTAAAAAAACGCCCCGATTGCTGATCAGGGCATTTTAACTCGATTCAGTATTCATCAACTATCACCCCCCGAATCAATGCTTGCTTTCCGGACTTTCATTGGGCGATATAGCCTCAGTTTGAGGAACAAAATCGCGGCCATCCTTACCATAATCATAAGCCCAGCGATGAACTTCCGGAATCTCTCCCTCCCAGTTTCCGTGTCCGGGATTGATTGGGGTTGTCCATTCCAATGTGGTTGCTCCCCATGGATTCTGGGAAGTAACCCTGCGTCCTTTGAAAATGCTATAGATAAAGTTGAATACAAATAACAATTGTACAGCGAATACCATAATTGTCACGATCGAAAGAAAGCGGTTCAATCCATCAAACTGGTTGAAAGATTCCCAGCCACTGAAATCCAGATAGCGACGAGGCACACCAGCCAAACCCTGATAGTGCATAGGCCAGAAAATCAGATAAGCACCTACCAGCGTAATCCAGAAATGGATATAAGCCAGTGTATTGTTCAAATAGCGACCATACATCTTGGGGAACCAGTGATAAATTCCGGCAAACATGCCAAAGAATGCTGATACACCCATTACAATATGGAAGTGTGCAATTACGAAATAGGTATCGTGCAGGTGAATGTCCAGGGTAGAGTTACCAAGAAAAATACCGGTAAGTCCACCTGAAATGAACAAACTCACAAATCCGATAGAGAACAACATGCCAGGAGTAAACCGCAGGTTGCCTCTCCAGAGGGTCGTTATCCAGTTAAACACCTTGATTGCAGAAGGAACCGCAATTAACAATGTTAGCAATACGAAGAAAGCACCCAGGAATGGATTCAGTCCTGTTACAAACATGTGATGCGCCCAAACCAGGAAGGCCAGTACTGCAATTGCAAACATAGAACCTACCATCGCCATATAACCGAAGATGGGCTTTCGGGAATTAGCAGACATTACATCCGATACCAGTCCCATCGTTGGAAGAATAATGATATACACCTCTGGATGACCCAGGAACCAGAACAAGTGCTGATACAGGATCGCACTTCCTCCTTCATTCGGCAATGCTTTTTGAGTAGATGCCAGGAAGATATCAGAAAGGTAGAAACTGGTTCCTGCATGACGGTCAAATAACAGGAGAATGAAACCAGACAGCAATACAGGGAAAGATAATACACCCAATACTGCTGTAAAGAACAATGCCCAGATGGTTAGCGGCATACGGGTCATGCTCATTCCCTTGGTCCGCATGTTCAAAATGGTAGAAATATAGTTAAGACCTCCAAGGAGTGAAGACACCACAAACAATGCCATTGCAATCAGCCAGAGATCCATACCAATTTTTGATCCTTCTGATGCATCCCCTAATGCACTCAGTGGCGGATAAACGGTCCATCCACCACTTGCCGGACCTGTTTGAACAAACAGGGAAGAAACCATTACAATACTGGCCAGGAAGAAGAACCAGTAGCTGAGCATGTTCATGAAAGGAGAAGCCATATCACGAGCACCCAATTGTAATGGAATCAGAAAGTTGGCAAAGGTACCACTCAAACCAGCTGTCAACACAAAGAATACCAGTACGGTACCGTGCATGGTTGTCAGTGCATAGTAAAATTCTGGCTGGATCTTACCACCTGCTGCCCATTTACCCAGAATCTCTTCAAGAATCGGGAATGATTCATTAGGAAAGCCAAGCTGCAGTCGGAAAAGTACCGAAAACAGCCCTCCGATAATTGCCCAAATCATACCCGTGATCAGGAACTGTTTGGCAATCATTTTGTGATCCTGACTGAACACATACTTCGTAATGAAGGTTTCCTTGTGGTGATGACCATGGTGCTCATCATGATGAACCTCATGCGTGGTCATCGCTCCCACCTGCTCTTGCAAATTCACTTCTTGGCTCATAAAAATCTATTTGTTTTTCGGTACGACCTTAATTTGAATTAGATCCAGTAACGTTTGCAGCAGCTGTCACTGTACTGTCTGCCGGCGTTGTAACCGGTACAGCAGGTTTGGTTTCCAGCTCCGGATTTGACATTACATAGTTGGGTTTTTGCTTGGCCAGCCATAACAGGTATTCTGCAGGCTCTACCACTTTTACAATTCCCTTCATGGAGTAATGTCCCTTACCACACATCTGGTCACAGGATATTTCATATTCAAAATCAGGATTACCAGTTTTTTCTTTCATCTGCGCCGTTGTGTATTTTGGCGTAAACCACATTGTGGTAGGTGTTCCGGGCACAGCGTCCATCTTCATACGAAAATGTACCAAACCTACATCATGCACCACATCACGGCTGTTGATAACGAGTTTCACAGGCTTACCAACTACCAGGTACATAGCTTCATTGGTCACTACATCGTCATGAGCAGCTTTATCATCCCAGATCAAACCGAGCTGATTTAATTTGCCCTCGTCAATGTTCTTATAATATTTCTTACCAAAAACTTTATCCTTACCTGGATAACGATAAATCCAGCCAAACTGTTTTCCGGTAATCTCAACTACATTCGCTTCTTTTGGAGCGTCACCCGTAATCTTGAACCAGTAATACAGACCAAATCCAACCAAAACAGTCAGTGCAATAGATTCAAGTGTTTTACCAAGGCTGTTTCAAAGGATGCCTCAGCTGTCCGCATCTCACTCAGCAACTTCAATGCTTCTTCATATCTGCCTTCGTTCTTTGCGTGTTTTGCCAGGTACAAACGACCCTCATCCAGATATGCACTTATGTCTTCATCAGACAACTGGTCGTCATGGTTTTCAAACAAGTTGCATTTGGCAGGTCTTGCGGGACGTTTTCTGCATTAAGGCAAAACATCAATACAATGCATTATGTATGATTAAACCGTATATAACACGCAACAACTATCGTCAGATTACGTAAGTACTAATCACACGACAGCCATTCACTTGCATATACACTTTAATACAGTTTGTATTTGTACAAATACACACATTTATGTTATATCACGCAATTCATTACCATGTAGCATACTTTGAGCATCACAATTTACCGTTAGAAACGAAATGTAACACCCGAGTACCTTTTCAGCAGCTGTAGTCTTTCAACGGCTTTCTTCCAATAATGCAACGACCGTAACTGAAGACTGCTTATCTCAGAAGCATAATCTTCTTGGTTCTGAGCACGTGCGC
>JALOMU010000492.1 GCA_025455285.1 Flavihumibacter sp. | reverse complement strand
TCAATGATTTCATGATCCTGGTACTGATAGCTGCTGCGATTATATCGGGAATTGCAGGAGATCTGACAGATACCATTATCATTCTGATCATCGTACTGCTGAATGCGATTATGGGATTTGTTCAGGAATACCGGGCAGAAAAAGCCATGGATGCCTTAAGCCAGCTAGCCACTCCGCAGGCAACAGTGATCCGTAACCGAAAACCGGAATTGCTCTCTTCTAAAGAAATTGTACCCGGCGACCTGGTCGTACTCGAAGCAGGTAACCTGGTACCTGCGGATATGCGCCTGCTTGAAGTACATAGTCTCCGGATTGAAGAATCTTCTCTTACCGGAGAATCTATCCCAATTGATAAGATCCATAAACCCCTGGAGGAAGCAGACAGTAGCCTGGGCGACCGGATCAATATGGCGTATAAAGGAACCCAAGTGAGTGCGGGCCGGGGTGTAGGTATTGCAGTTGCTACCGGCATGCAAACCGAAATCGGAAAAATTGCCGGCATGTTGCAAACAGGAGATGCATTAACGCCACTGCAAAAGCGCATGAATGAATTTGGTAAGAAACTCTCCTATCTGATTCTGCTCATCTGTGTTGCCTTGTTTGTAGTTGGATTACTACGCGGAGAAGAGCCTGTATCCATGTTGCTGGTTGCCATATCCCTGGCTGTGGCCGCTATTCCGGAAGCATTACCAGCCCTGATCACCATTGCGCTGGCAAGAGGCGCCAAACGACTGGTTGCTAAAAACGCGCTGATCCGCAAATTGCCGGCTGTGGAAACCCTGGGCTCTGTTACCTTCATCTGTTCCGATAAAACCGGAACGCTTACCCAGAACAAGATGACGGTAGTGGAAACAGTACCCTATAACGGTAAGGAAGAACCGAACTTACCCGCAGGCTTACTCGAAACCTGCATGGCCGTTAACCAGGATGTAAAAAAAGCTGCAGATAATAACTGGATTGGTGATCCTACAGAGATCGCACTCGTTGAGTACATTTATAAAAATAAAGGCGAAGAGCTATACCATCAATTGCAGGAAACATTGCCCAGGGTGGCTGAGTTACCTTTTGATTCAGATCGCAAATGTATGACTACCGTACACAAGTGGGAAAATCAATACCTCCTGATTTCAAAAGGCGCTTCCGAATCCATTGCACTAAGACTGGAGAAATCCTATGATCCTAAGCCCTGGCTGCAGGAAGCCAGTCGCATGGCCAAAGAAGGCAAACGGGTGATCGCTTATGCATACCGGTTAGTTGATCAGTTACCCGAACCATTCGATTACGATCAGGTGGAAACGGAGTTGCATCCCGCAGGCTTGGCAGGCATGATTGATCCTCCCAGGGAAGAAGTAAAAGATGCAATCAAAGCTTGTAAAACCGCCGGCATACAGCCAGTTATGATTACGGGAGATCATCCCGAAACGGGAGATCATCCCGAAACAGCTGCAGCTATCGCCCGTGCAATTGGAATGCTGGATAAAGATGAACTGGTGGTGAATGGAAGAGAGCTGGCAGAATTAAGTGAAGCTGAACTGGATCAGAAAGTGGAACGAATTAAGGTATATGCAAGAGTTTCACCAGAGCAAAAATTAAACATTGTTCAATCGCTCCAGCGCAAACATCATTTTGTTGCCATGACCGGTGATGGCGTCAATGATGCGCCCTCTCTGAAATCTTCCAATATTGGTGTGGCCATGGGCATTACAGGCACAGATGTAAGCAAGGAAGCTGCGCATATGATCCTGCTGGATGACAATTTCACCACCATTGTAAAAGCTATTAAAGAAGGTCGGCGTATTTATGACAATATCCGGAAATTTGTGAAGTACATCATGACCTGTAATGGTGCGGAGATCTGGACCATCTTTATGGCGCCTTTGTTAGGAATGCCAATACCCTTATTGCCCATTCATATTTTGTGGATCAACCTGGTAACAGATGGCTTACCCGGACTTGCACTGAGTGCAGAAAAAGCCGAGGATGATATCATGCAACGACCACCCCGCAGAACGGATGAGGGTTTGTTCTCAGAAGGAACAGGTTATCATATCGTATGGGTGGGACTCTTAATGGCCGTGGTAACACTTGGCACACAAGCCTGGGCCATACAAACCAATCATGAAAACTGGCAGACCATGGTGTTTACGGTTTTATCATTGGCACAATTGGGTCATGTTATGGCAATCCGGAGTGATCATACCTTTATTTACAAAAAAGGAATTTTCTCGAATCCTGCACTTGCTATTGCGGTAATAGGAACCTTCATCATTCAATTGGGAGTGATCTATCTGCCTTTTGCGAACAAGATTTTCAAAACTGCGCCATTGAGCCTGCAGGATTTACTGATCTGTATTGGGATTGCAGCTATTATATTTCATGCAGTTGAAATTGAAAAATGGATCCGCAACCGATACTATCGCAGAAAATGAAAAACGGCCTGCATCAATAAACCGCTGATATAAGCTCCATAAGTACCTACAGCATATCCCAGTACTGCCAGCAACACTCCTACCGGTGCCAGGAACTTATTAAAGAAACCGGCTACCACCGGTGCAGAAGCTGCGCCCCCGATATTGGCCTGGCTTCCCACTGCCACAAAGAAATAGGGTCACATACAGAAAAACAGTTCCGATATCAGAAGCACCGGAATTTTCCAACTTACGGAGTGGTGTAAACGAAGCAACCATCCCCAGTGTGGTAGCAATGATTACAATCCAGAAAAAAGTACTGGTGAGACTGTAACTGGCGGAGGCAGGATAGTTGGCAGCAAACCAGGGTGCCAGCCAATCACCTCCCAGGTGTGAAATCGCGGTAAAGGCAAAAGCAACACCCAACACCTGGATCCAGGGACTCACACCGGATTTCATGGCACCCTGCTCCAGTTTCATTTGCTCAACACGTTGTTCCAATTCTACGATAGAACTATCGTCGGCCCTGAGCCATTTGTTGATTGCTTTATTTCTCGTGATTCCAAAAAGCAACACACCGGTCCAGATATTTCCGATCAGCACATCTACTGCAATCATTTGTCCGAATAAGGATTTACCCGAACCAAATACTTCCAGCATCGCCGCCTGGTTGGCTCC
>JALOMU010000114.1 GCA_025455285.1 Flavihumibacter sp. | reverse complement strand
GCAAGCCGGATCCAAATTGGGGAAGAAGAAAAAGGCAATCTTTTTTCGGGTGCGATGGTTGCCCTCGTGAATGAAACCCGTAATGGCGTTGAAGCTGGTTTTGTGAGAGATGTTCGCGTGGTTGGAAATATAGTGGGATTGAATACAGCGCTTTCTAAAGCTGATTACAACGGCATCTACCTTGCGAACGCAAAACGCCTGAGGATGGAGAAAAATCTTTTTGTCAATACAGTACTGCAGGTTACGGAAGCAACCAATACCGATGGCGATTTTATAAATTTTATCGATAACCAGGCAAACAACATAGATGGACAACCGATTTTAGATGGCACTTTTTTAGTACGACTGGAAGGAAGTACTGGCAGTAATGGAAAAACGCTTATTGAAAACAACTTTCTCTACTCGGTTGACAGAGCAATCGAATTAAAATTCATAGAACATCCGGTTTTTTTGCGGGCCAACTTACTTGGTTCCACCAGTTCACAAGCTTGTGCAGAATTGCGGTTTGCCATCACCGTTACAGATTGCAGGGATGTCACAATTGGAACAGCTGATGGAGAGGGCACCAACCGCATTCGTGGTTCCATCTGGCAATATGGTACAGGAAAAATGATCGTATGGCAGAACCAGCTATTAGGAGAGATCCATCCTTCTGCAACAGCAACCCAGGGTAGCAATACCATCACCTATTATTTTGAAAATATTCTGAGAGGGAAAACAGACCCGGGAGCAGTAGTGCAACTGTATGGCACCAATTGCTCAGATCCCTGTCCACTGAAAACCTATATCAATGCTGCTAACGCTGACGCAGAAGGCAACTGGACCATTTCGCATAATTTCCTGGCGGGCGCTTATTTTCTGACTGTTACTAAAAATGGCCAGACCGGCATATTGCAACCTATGGCGAATCAGGGAACTACCATCCGGCTGAATGACATCAGAATCACACCTGATACCTGTGAAGCTAATACAGGTTCCCTTGAACTTAGTCTACCCAACCTGGATCCTGGTACTACTCAATTGAAATGGACTTCCTCAACAGGGGAATCACTTGGTACGGATAAAAAGATTACCGGTTTACCCGCAGGCGATTATTTCCTGGTCAGCAGGCAAAGTGCAGGAGCCTGCGAAACCACATTGGGACCGATACAGGTACCTGCAGTAAGAATTGAATTTGCACCTGCACAATCGAGAGAAGTATGGACCGATGCAAATGCCGCCGTTGAAATCGTTATAGATGCAGAACCGGGATTGGAATATTTTCTCTTCGATCAGGCTTCAGGATCCACATTCGCCATTGATAGTTCTTTCACCGGCGTCTTTATCATAAACGCCGGTAGTTCTGACAAAACCTATTTTATCAGAATCAAGAAGGGGAATTGCTGGAGTGAAACCTCGACCATCCGGGTTCGGATTCGTAAAGCAGCCGGACTGTTTTTCCCAACTGCCTTTAGTCCGGATGGTGATGGCCGCAACGATACCTGGAAACCCATCACAGATGGTTCCTTTGAAATCTATAAACTCCGGATATACAACCGGCTCGGGCAACTGGTCTTTGAATCCGGCATTCCGGAACAGGCATGGGATGGCAAAGTAAAAGGACAAGTTCAATCTTCCGGAATCTATATCTGGGTGCTGGAAGCAAGAGACCGAACCAGCGTACAAATACGAAAAAAGGGACAACTCCTCCTCGTCCGATAACCCGTAAGCGTCTGTAAATTTTACTAGCGACAGAATCCGAGGACTAAGCTGGTAGAATTACGAATTCAGTAAAGTAAAGTCCCCAACGGGCAAGAGTAGACGAGAACATGAGCTCTTTTTTCTGTTAAAAATCTCATTTACAGCCGGTAAGCACCCCGGATTTTTCCACATTTTCCAGCTTTGGCACAATTTCTGGTCACTATTTAAGCGAAAATCAAAACAAACAGATGTCGCGCACATCTTAAAAATATACCAGCTCAAACTGGTAATCTTTCTACGGTTTAGGGTTTAGGGGTTAAAATAGGGGGTTGTCTAGCCCCCTTCCTCATTTTTATACCTTACTTAATTTCAGTCATCCAGTTTTCTGTAAACTTTCTCGCTGTTTCAATCACCGGTTTTCCTGCACGAAAAGCCATTTTCCAGCGATTGCCCTTACTCTCATAGTTCTTGTTTACGAAATATTTTACACCATTCTTTTCAATGAGTTCTGCATCAAAATCAATGTCTTTAGTTTCATCCATAAATTGCTGCAGCCGGGTTTTTACAAACAACATATGATTCATAGGATATTTGGCTTCCCAGTCCTTCAGCAAACGCTGATTTCCAGCGGCTGCATCCTTTTGAAATTGCGGATAATTCTTTCTATAGGCCGCAATTTGTTTATTATTCGGATCCTCATTGGCCAACTGCTGCTTTTTTAAATCCGCCAGCATTTTTTCAAACATAGGTTTCATGGATGGGTCAGCTTTTTTTACACTTTCTTCCATGTCCGCAATTCCCTTTTTTCCCTGTGTTATCATATCTTTCTGCATATCATCGGGAGTTTGAGGCACGAAGAGTTCAGGCTTTTCTTTCTCCCGCATTTCGTTGTACTCTTTAATAAAAGCCGGACTCGCAACATATTTCTTTACATATGTCAGCAGGCTACTGGCAACAGCGGCGCGATTGCCTACTGCAATATTGCGCGCATTGCGAACGCCCTGCTGGTCAAGAGAACCCCAGAGAAAACTGCCTGCAATTTTTTGATCCGCATCTGTCTTGCTGATACCCAGTTGCTTTAAAAAATCATCTGCAAAACGGTTGGCAGATTGAAAGGCAAATAAGCCGGATAAAATAACCATCACGCATCCGGCGATTAATAGATTTACTTTTTTCATGATTAGGAAAGGTTTATTGTTATTGTAATTAATGCTGTGATTAAAGCCGGATGAATTCAACCCGTCTGTTTTGTGCGCGACCTGCTTTTGATTGATTATCGCCAACCGATTCGGATTCTCCTTTACCGTCAGTTTCGATCCGCGATGCTTCAATTCCAAAATTTTCCACCAGGGTTGCTTTTACAGCGGCCGCTCTTTTTCTAGATAATTCCAGGTTGCCGGCATCGTTTCCGTCACTATCAGTATGACCAATAATTTTAATTCGGACAGCTTCCGCTTTTAATACCTCAGCAAGCTGTTTCAGTACACCATTGCTTTGTTCTTCAATGCGGGCGGATCCCTTTTCAAACAAAATTCCGGTAGTGGAAAACCTGCCTTCAGTCAGCAGTTTATGACGGGTATCAGGCAGTCCTTTCGCCATTCGGATATTACCGACAGCATATCCTACTTCAGCTTCTTCACCACCATATCGTCTTACTACAAAATAGAATTGATTGATGCTTGTATTGGGTGCTATTGCTTTAGGCAGATCATAGAGCTTGGTGCCATCCAGCCAGATTCGTAACCGTTCTTTCTGTACCTGCATTGATACATGTAATACACGGTTAAAATACTCCTGTAACTTTCCATAGCGCTTCAAATCAGTATTCAGGTATTTCGATTGATTCTGAAACGTATACAAATGCAATTGTGAGTCGTTGTTTCCAAGTGGCTGGATATTCAATTCAGTGGCAAAAGTTTCAGTATATCCCTTTAAGAGTTCATTCGCAGTACTCGAATAATTTCCGGATGCCAGTACGCCAAAAGCAAGTACCGGGAAAGGTGCTTTGGGATTGGTTTGCTTCATGATCAAATCAAACTCAACAGTAAAATTCTCCGATAAGGAATCGGTATTATCAGTCAGATAAGTAGCATTCTGAAAAAGCTGTACCCATTTTCCTTCCAATCCTTCTATTGTCACCACTTCTGCAGTACCATTGGTATTCCAGTTGATCGGTAGTTCTCCCACCGGATCAGAACTGAAATCATTGAAATAAACCAATTGCTCACCCGGAATAAAATCAAATCGGGACTGTGTATTGATTCCCTTGCTAGCTACCGGCTTATTTTCTTTGGTTGTATCTGCTGGTTGTATGGCTTCTTTACCACCCGATTCGATTTCATCGAGGGTTTCATCAATGGCGTTATCAATATGCCGGTCAACACGCTGATTAACCTTGGCTGTTGTTTTAGATTTCACCTTATTCAGTATCCTGGTTTGCGAATAGCCACCAATTGTTATTCCAAAACATATAGAGAGTATAACGATCCGCTTCATATTGCTTTCAATTTTGAAGGACAAATTTGACTTGATACCATCGCTGAAGCAAATAGAATAGTTATGAACTGTATTTTTCCGTACATGAAACGGAATGCGATTTTTCCATTTCAGTTCATACATAAAAATCAACGTTTCATGTAAACCAGGACGGTATAACATGCAACCTGAAATGATATTTGCTCCCTTAAACCTTATTAAATGAAATTGTCAGGAATGATCCTGGTGCTGTTAATTACCATTTGCAGCTACGGACAAACAAATAAATCCACACCTGCTCCAACAGCTGTTGATGTGAACCAACTCTTGAAAATGAGTCCCGAGGAAAGGGAAGCCTATAAACAAAAACTAATTAGCCAGGCCTCTCAATTGGCACCAGTCGCATTTCCTGAAACCGAACTAAAACCTCCGGTAAAAGATATCAAAAGACTATCCCTAATTCCTTCGCGTCCGCCAACCAGGCAGGAGATCAGTACCAGTCTGCAGCAATCCATACAACAAATAAAAAAGGGAATCCCTACACCTAAAATTGAAGAAATCAATAAGCAGGTGGAATCACTTACCGTCGAGCAAATAGATGATAAAGCGATTGCCTCCTTCTACCAGGATAAACCCGAAGAAGGATTGCTACTATTAATGGAAGTCACAAAAAGAGATCCGGATGAAATCAACAGTCTGAATAATCTTTCCTCCATGTTAACGATGTGTGGGGTGGAACAGAAAGCGATTCCGCTATTGCTTTATGGATTGGAACAAGTCCCTAACAGCAGCACACTTTTAAATAATATCGGGCAGGCCTATATGGGACTTGGTGATATGCAAATTGCCATGAATTATTTTAATGAGTGCCTGGCAATTGATGAATTGAATCCCGAAGCCAATCATAGTATGGGAATGATTCATTATTACAAGAAGGAGTACGAAAAAGCTATGTTATACTTTGAAAAGGAACTGAGTGTTTCCTTAAGAAGATCAACATTGGCAATGGCTTACAAAATGGGGAAGAAATTCAATGTGGGAGCACTTGCAAGAAACCGGAATAAATACAAAGGTGCGGGGGAGAAAGATTATTTCGAAGAAATCACCCTCGGCAAATTTTCCTTACCAACCTTTCCTTCCTCCACCAAAGAATTGGCAGCAAGAAAAAATGAATTGCAGACCTATGCCGCCAGCGTTCAGGCAGAAATGTTGTTCTGGATGAATAATGCAGTACAGGTTAATTTAGCTGCCAGTCAGGATGCCGACGCGTATCCGGGTTTATATGCCGATCTGGTGGAAGCCATGCTCGAAGAACTGGGCAATGAATTCACACCAGAATACCTTATTCCGTATGGAGATAGTGAATCCGAATTATTAAAAGAAATCATCACCAGGAATAGCATGGCAATCACCCGCGTTAAATGTCCCGAAGCGCCTGCTGGTAGTAGTATCACGGTTCAACAGGAATTTGCCATTGCCTGTTGTGAGAATCAGAAAAGACCATTGGCCGATCGGCTGTTGGGTGAACTGGGAGGTCAGGTAAAGCCTCTTTTTGACCTGGGACAATTGCGCTGGAAAGCGTATATCAATCAATTGGTAGCGATTGTTCAACTTGATCCATCACCAGCTAACCAGGCTGTGGTATATAATGCAGTTTCGGGATATTTCAATTTCCTGAATTTGGGAATGCTGTTGTATACGGGAGGAGAGGTCAGTAATTTACTGGTCGACTGTGTTCCGGATTATAAACCAACCGATCTCGACAGCCTTGTGCAGGCCGATCGCGAGTGGCAAATGAGTTGTCCCTCCTGGCTGAATATTGAAGTAGACCTGGGAGGTGCTTCCGTAAAAGCGGATTGCAATAAATATGCGATTGAAGCAGGTGGTGCATTGATGGCAGGATTTGAGCAGTTCAATGAATT
>JALOMU010000113.1 GCA_025455285.1 Flavihumibacter sp. | reverse complement strand
TGTACACTGGTGTTTTCAGCCGGACAGGCGATTCTCGCTGCCAAAGCTGGTGCAACCTACGTTTCCCCCTTTATCGGACGTATTGACGATAGCGGTTGGGAAGGTGCTGAATTAATCGGCCAGATCGCAAATATTTACAGTATCCAGGGATTCAAAACAGAAATCCTGGCAGCATCAATCCGCAATGCTAACCATATTATCAAATGTGCTGAACTGGGTGCTGATGTTTGTACTTGTCCGCTGGATTCCATCCTGGGGCTCCTGAAACATCCCCTTACGGATATCGGGCTGGCGAAATTCCTGGAAGATGCCAAGAAAATGTAATAAAAAAGAGGTCCTACCGGCCTCTTTTCTTTTTGCCTCCTTTCCGGATCTCCTCCATGATTTCATCCTTTGATTTAAGCGGACCTTCCTCCAGTTTTTTTATATAAATCGTGATTTCCTTACGTAATTTTGGATTTCGCTTATAGGTAGCCGTTATCGTAACTTTTTGCTTACTGAAATCAACTGGCAATACAAGACTGTTGCCTTCAAATCGACCTTCGTCTGATTCAAATTGGATATCCTCTGAACTCAGTGGGTACCAGCTTTTACCGGCTACCAAGCCGTCTACATTGATGTAATTATGAACCCCCTTTTTCAGACTGTCGGTGTATAAATGAAAGGCAATACTATCCACCAATGGGGCAGTTTTTTTACCGGAATTACTTTTTTTCTTTTGGGCAATTCCCGATTGGCTCAGTATCAGCAGGATAAATGACAGTAGAATTCGGCTCATATCCATTAGACTATGGGTTCTGTTCAGGGTTTAACCAGGTGTTAAATCAGTTGTTTTTGGTGGGGATGCAGCCCTTTGCAGGCGGTCATTGATGGCACGCCCGAGGCCTTCATCGGGAAACCGTTCTGCAATGATTACGGCTATATTCATACTGTCAGCCAGTCGTAATGCACTGAATAACCTCCTTGCGGCCTCTGTTAAATTGCCGTTGGGTGACAATATAAACTGGTTAGTGTCGGGTATGCCGGGTACTTCCTGTTGAAAACTAATCGTTGCAATCTGGTGAAGTTCATAATTTTTTAAAGCCTCCACTGTGAGGTCGGCCATCTTTCCAAACTTCAGCGGGTGCCGGGTTGCATAATGTCTTGCCAGCATGCCCGGGGCAACCGGATTGTCTACATATCCCTCCGGTGGCAGGGAAACGGGACCTATTACTGCTTCAATTGCTTCCAATGATACTCCTCCGTACCGCAGGAGTCTTGGTTGCTCTTCCAGGAAGGATACTATGGTGGATTCCAGCCCAACCTGGCAAGCGCCACCATCCAGTATGTAGGAAACTTTATCCCCCAACTGATTGGCAACATGGGCAGCGCTAGTAGGACTCACATATCCTGAGGGGTTGGCACTGGGAGCTGCCAGTGGAAATTCAAGTTGTTGCAGCAGTTCTAAAGTAAGCGGGTGGTTGGGAAAACGGATAGCAACTGCCGGAGTACCTGCCGTTACGATGGCTGGTATCTGTTGAGAGGCTGGTATCACATAGGTAAGCGGACCCGGACTAAATCTGGCAGCCAATGCCTGGGCTTTTGAAGGTAGTTCCAAATTCAGTTTTCTAAGTTGCTGATAGTTGGCAAAATGCAGGATCAGGGGATTGAACTGCGGCCTGTTTTTTACCTGGTATATTTTCAAAACGGCTTCTTCCGATAGCCCATTGCCTGCTAATCCGTATACGGTTTCCGTAGGAATGGCTACCAAATCGCCTGCTCGGAGACATTCGGCGGCTCTCAGAATATCCGAACCAATAGAATTGCTCATGGTGCAAAAATAACGCTTTCGCCGGGGCTCCGGCGAAAGCGTAAGGTATCGGGTTTAGAATGCTTTCTTTCCTTCTCCGGTTGAGGACCTTGCCTGTTTTACGAATTTTTCAAGCCACTGGTGTTGTTCCCATAGCATGTGCAGGATGTTTTCTTTGCCTGCATAACCATGACTTTCATACGGCAGTGAAATATATCGCGTTGTGCCGCCATGTCCCTTAACCGCATTGTAGAGGCGTTCGCTCTGAATGGGGAAAGTGCCAGGGTTGTTATCCATCTCACCATGAATCAAAAGGAGGGGTGTTTTGATCTTATTTGCAAAACTGAAAGGGCTCATATTATAATAGACTTCCGGCGCCTGCCAGTATGTTCGCTCTTCAGCCTGGAATCCAAATGGAGTGAGGGTTCGGTTATAGGCACCACTACGTGCAATACCAGCCTTGAATAAATTTGTATGTGCCAGTAGATTGGCTGTCATAAATGCGCCATAGCTATGTCCGCCTACACCAACCCGGGTACTGTCTCCAACCCCCATTTTGGCAGTAGCCTGGATGGCAGCATGCGCATTCAGGTACAACTGGGGTATGAAAGCGTCATTTGGCTCTTTGTTTCCTTCCCCAACGATTGGCATTTCCGCATTGTCCATTACCGCGTATCCCTGTGTTGCCCAGAAAATCGGGCTGCCATATGAAATTGTCGGGAAAGTGTATTGGGAACCTCTTACCTGGGCAGCATCCGCAGCAGATTTATATTCCCTCGGATAAGCCCAGATCAGCAGTGGAAGCGGGCCATCCTTTGTTTTGTTATAACCTTTTGGAAGGTAAAGGGTTGCTGTCAGATCAATGCCGTCTGCTCTTTTATATTTGATCTTTTCTTTACTGATCCCTTCCAGCTGTGCATAGGGGTTGGTGAATTGGGTCAGTGCAAGGGGTGCTATCTTTTTGGTAAGATTTCGTACATAGTAGTTGGGTGTTTCTGTGGGACTTTCCCTGCGTGTAATGAATACACCTCTTTCGGCATCCAGTACCCGAACCACATATTCAAAGTATCCTTCCTGGCACCTCCAGATGTCTTTAAGGGCTCTTGTTTTGAGATTCATAGAACGCAACAAGGGTAAATCTCCCTTTTCAGATGCTCCATTAGAAGTTAGCAGGATGGATCCGTTCTTCAAAACCTGAATAACATTGCGGCCATACTGATTACGGGTAGTTATCGGTTGCCCAAGGTCGTTATACTGGTCGTTACTGCTTCGCTCCTGCAGGCTGTCCAGTTTACCAGACAAAGGATTCAGCAGATTGATCCGGTAACTCCGGTCGGCATTCATACCTTCATAAAGCAGCGCTACCTGGTCGTTTCCCCATTCAATCCCTCTGAAACGTTTGGTTGTCTTGGTAAAGAGTCTAGGTTCCTTTTCTTTCATCAGGTCGATGCAATACACTCCATCCCGGAATTCTGATTTGACTCTTCCCTTACCGTTGTCCAATGCCTGTACATAATAGATGGTTGCAGGCTGATCATCCCGCCAGTTAATACCTCTCGGATATGTTACTACATCATCAAAACCAATTGGCGCTCCTTCAGAAGAAGGATTGCTGGCAATGGTTTTTACCAATTCTCCTTTTAGGTTGGAGATCACATAATTGGTGGGAAATCCACTCCAGGGAACAAGATAAGAAAAAGGTTTTTCGAGAATGGCAGTTAAGAGGAACTCCTGGTTGGGAGAAATAGAAAAACTACGATAAATAGCTTCTTCACCCAGTTTCTCTTCTTTTCCAGATCCTACCTGCAATCTGTACAGCTGCCCTTTTGCAAAATGCTCGAATAATAATTCATCGTAGGGCGACTTGATCAGGTCCTGGTAGGTCCTGGATGCAGCAGCTTTTCCTAAAGATTCCTGAATTACTGGTCCGGATGGCGCAGCTGGCCTGGAAGGTTCTTTTTTGCCCGCATTAACAGCGGCTTTGTAAATTATGGTAGAATCATTCTGCCAGATAAAGCTGGTACCCAATACATCGTTCAAAGGATGCTGATTAACCTGCTGAGCAGTTGCATTCAGCAGATCAACTGTATACAGGTCGATTCCACCATTGTTGTACTGCAGAAAAGCGAAACGCTGCTGGGAAGGACTCCATTGCATGGAAGTACCTTTCAGGTCAGCAGGTAATCCGGTTATTTCAGTTAATTTGCCTGTAGTTACTTCTTTTATCTGAAGGCCATTGAAATAAGTCTGGCGACTTCCACCAAAATTTGCCGGATTCATTCGTAAGCCTGCGATTCTGTATTCAGGCTGCGCAAGTTCTTCCACAGGGGGCATACTGGCACGCTGGATCAAAACCATATGGTCGGCTTTCGCATTAAAACTTACCATGGGAGTTGGGCGTGCCATGACCAGGTCCATGATCTCTTTTGGTGGGGTCTGGTAGGTTGCTTCTTCCTGGGCAATCACCAGGAATCGGAAACCAACCATGCATACTAATAGAAGCAGTTTTTTCATATGTGTGTGTTATGCGTCTAATTTACGGGATCTTAAAAAATTTGGTCCATATTAATTGATACCCCTATTTTTGCATCCGAAATGAAAAGAAACAGCAACATTCATCATCATCATGTATTACTGCCAGCGCGGTAAGCGAGGATGTTTGATGTCTATTGATAACATTTGAGGGCTTACCGGCATGGTAAGCCCTCTTTATTTTATTTAATTCTATGCAACAGAAATTAAAAATCGCTATCCAGAAAAGCGGACGCCTTTATGAGGATTCTGTCAAATTGTTGAAGGATTGCGGTATTGATGTAAAGAACGGAATCAACAAACTGAAAACCGAAGCTGAAAACTTTCCGCTTGAAATTTATTTTTTGCGGGACGATGATATTCCACAATATGTAGAGGATGCGGTAGCTGATATTGGTATCGTAGGCGAAAATGTGGTGTATGAGAAAAATAAAAAGGTGCAGATCGTAGAGGGACTGGGTTTTGGAAAATGTCGGTTAAGCATTGCCGTTGCAAGAAAAGATGAGTATACCGGGGTGGCATCCTTACAGGGCAAACGCATCGCTACCAGTTATCCGGTGTTGGTTGAGAACTTTCTGCAGTCGAAAGGAGTGAAAGCCGAAATACATGAAATCAGCGGTTCAGTAGAAATCGCTCCAGGCATAGGGCTGGCAGATGCAATTGTTGACCTGGTTAGCTCCGGTTCCACACTTTTTATGAATGGCCTGAAAGAAGTGGAAGTGGTGTTAAAAAGCCAGGCGGCATTGATCCGGAATGAAAATTTATCCGCTGAACAAATGCAGGTGCTGGAGCGTTTGCTGTTCAGGATTCGGGCGGTGAAAAAAGCAAAGAACAATAAATATGTCTTGCTGAATGCCCCCAATGAGAAGCTGGAAGAAATCATATCTCTTTTACCAGGTATGAAAAGTCCCACTGTATTACCATTGGCAGAACCCGGTTGGAGCAGTGTACACAGTGTGCTGAGCGAAAACCAGTTCTGGGATATCATTGAACAACTGAAAGCAGCCGGCGCACAGGGAATCCTGGTAGTTCCCATTGAAAAAATGATAATCTGAGTATATGAAAATCGTTCGCTATCCTGAAAAAAGCGAGTATGCATCACTGTTGGCGAGACCTGTTATGGACAGCTCCTCACTCGAATCAGCCGTACTGACAGTTTTGTCGGAGGTAAAACGCAGGGGAGATGCCGCTTTGTTTGAATATACCTCCCGCTTTGATGGCGTACAATTGAATACGCTGGAAGTGTCTGAGCAGGAAAAGCAGGAGGCCGCCCACCTGGTTTCTCCGGCCCTTAAAGAAGCCATGCAACTGGCAGCTGCTAATATCCGAAGCTTTCACCAGGCGCAGGTGCAACCTGTTGAAATCATCGAAACCATGCCTGGTATCCAATGCTGGCGCAGATCAGTGGGCATTGAAAAGGTGGGATTGTATATTCCTGGTGGAACAGCGCCACTTTTTTCAACTATCCTGATGCTAGGCATACCAGCTTCCATTGCTGGTTGTAAAGAAATTGTTCTATGTTCTCCCCCAGATAAAACCGGAAAACTTCATCCGGCCATACTATACGCAGCTTCATTGGTAGGAGTTACCCGCATTTTTAAAGCAGGTGGAGCCCAGGCCATCGCTGCGATGGCTTATGGTACTGAAACCATACCCCAGGTATATAAAATTTTCGGTCCGGGTAACCAATATGTAACCTGCGCCAAACAACTGGTGCAACGCGATGGCCTGGCAATTGATATGCCGGCCGGTCCTTCTGAAGTGGCTGTTTTCGCCGATGTTACTGCCAAT
>JALOMU010000112.1 GCA_025455285.1 Flavihumibacter sp. | reverse complement strand
GGATATAATTATTAAAAATGCCAACATGAAAAGAAGAGAGTTACTGAAATATTTATCGGTTGCGCCAGCAGGAGCTGCTTTGCCCCTTGGTGGATTTGCCATGCCTGCGCCCAAGAAGGACTATATAACCGAGCTGGGATTGCGATCCTTTATCAATGCTGCCGGAACCTATACAGCCATGACAGCCTCCCTGATGTATCCGGAAGTGATGGATGCCATCAATGCGGTTTCAAAATCCTATGTAATGCTGGATGAAGTGCAGGATAAAGTCGGAGAGCGGATTGCTAAGATTTGTCGCGCTGAAGCGGCAACCGTTACCGCAGGATGCTGGTCGGCCATGGTACTGGGAACTGCAGGTGTACTTACCGGAACCGATCCCAAAAAGGTTGCACAGTTGCCTCGCCTGGATGGAATGAAATCAGTGGTGCTGGTACAAAAATCGCATAACAGCGGATATGTACATGCACTAACGAACACGGGTGTACGAATTGTTGAAATTGAAACTTTAGATGAACTGTATAAAGCCATCAATGAGCAGACTGCGATGCTCTGGTTTCTGAATGCCCACGCCAACCTGGGAAAGATCTCCCATGAAGAATGGGTGGCTGCAGGCAGGAAACACGGCATCCCTACCATGATTGATATTGCGGCGGATGTTCCACCGGTGGAGAATCTCTGGCGCTTTAACGAAATCGGATTTGACCTGGTTTGTATTTCCGGTGGCAAAGCATTAAGAGGCCCCCAAAGTGCCGGTATCCTCATGGGAAGAAAGGACCTCATCAAGGCGGCGAGGTTAAGTGCTCCTCCAAGAGGTGGAACCATTGGAAGAGGCATGAAAGTAAATAAGGAAGAAATTGTTGGCATGCTGGCTGCATTGGAAAAATATGTCAGCATCGATCACGATAAGGAATGGAAAGACTGGATGAACCAGGTAGAATACATTGCGGCTCAGGCCAAACAGCGCAAAGGTATCCAGACAGAAATTGTGATTCCGCCATTGGCCAATCATACCCCCACCCTTCAGATTCAATGGAGCACAAGTGATATTCCTCTCAAACCTGCTGAACTGCAACTTGCCCTTCGCAATGGTGCCCCCTCTATTGAAGTATTGGCAAATGACAAAGGAATCAGCCTCACTGTTTTTATGCTGCGCGAAGGGGAGTATAAAATCGTGGCCAAACGCATCCTGGAAGAATTAAAAAAATCAGCATGAGAAAAAGTATTCAACTCTTATTCTGCCTCTTGCTTTTTTCCGGCTGGATGCAGGCTCAATCCTATTCCATCGTGATCAAAGGTGGGAGGGTGATTGATCCCAAAAATGGCATTGATGCTATATTGGATGTTGGCATCCGCGATGGTAAAATTGTAGCGGTTCAAAAGCAGTTGGATACCACGGGTGCCAAACAGGTGGTGATGGCTGCGGGTATGCTGGTGGTACCCGGACTCATAGACATTCATGGTCATTATTTCTTTGGAACGGAACCGGATCATTATTTGAGTAATGGCTTAACGGCAGTTGCTCCGGATGGCTTCACCCTACGTAACGGTGTTACTACTTCCGTTGATTGTGGTGGTGCGGGATGGAAAAATTTTACTGTTTTCAAACGGAATATTATTGATAACAGCAGAACGCGGATTCTCTCTTTTCTGAATATTGTTGGAGAGGGTATGCGGGGTGGTGCCTGGGAGCAGGATACTACCGATATGAATGCAGGAATGGCGGCTGCAGTTGCCAAACAATACCCGGATCATATTGTCGGTTTCAAAGTGGCCCACTATGAGCGAAGAGAATGGATTCCTGTGGATCGGGCAGTGGAAGCAGGCAGGCTGACCAACCTGCCGGTGATTATTGATTTTGGTGGCAGTGACCCACCGCCCCTCTCTATTGAGGAATTGTTCTTTCAACATTTGCGTCCGGGCGATATCTATACACATGCCTTTACAGAACTCAACCGGCGTGAACCTATTGTGGATCCCGCTACCCGAAAACTCAAGCCTTTTGTAAAAAAAGCACAGGAACGCGGGATCATTTTTGATGTGGGGTATGGCGGTGCGAGTTTTGTGTTATCACAGGCGCAACCCGCCGCTGAAGCGGGGTTCTATCCAAATACCATCAGTACCGATTTGCATATCGGCAGCATGAATGCTTCTATGAAAGATATGCTTAATGTGATGAATACCTTTCTTGCTCTGAAAATGGATTTGAAAGAACTAATTAAAGCAAGTACCTGGTCGCCCGCGTTGGCAATTCAACGCAAAGACCTGGGGCATCTTAGTGTGGGCGCAGAAGCAGATGTGGCCATATTGCAACAGATGCCTGGAAAATTTGGATTCTGGGACCGCAGCGGTGCAAAGATCACCTCCAACCAAAAACTGGTTTGTGAGATGACGATCCTTGGGGGAAAGATTGTATATGACCTGAATGGTATTGCCCGACCTATTGTTTTATCTTATTCGAAATAAAACCAGTTGAAAAAAATAACCATATATCGATTGCTGGCAATATGCCTTTGCTTCGTTTGTACAGTACCGGTAGCTGCACAAAAGGCGGAGTATTTACCAGATGGAGTTACGGAGGGAAAATTAAAGCCGCTGTTAACTACACCCCCTCAATACCGGGCTGTCAAAACTAACCAACCGATTCAGGTAGATGGATTTGCCAATGAAGCAATTTGGCAGCAGATTCCGTTCACTTCGAATTTCCGGGATATTGCAGGTGGTCCAACAGGAAACAAATCAGCACTCAAACTTTGTTGGGACGAACAGTATCTCTATGTGTTTGCACAATTGGAACAGCCTCAATTATGGGCAAGTCTGACTAAAAAAGATACGGCCGTATTTATGGATAATGCACTGGAGTTTTTCATTGATATGGACGGGGATATGCAACAGTATATTGAATTCCAGATTAATGCTTTTGGTACCACCTGGGACTTATTACTCTCCAAAGCTTACCGCGATGGAGGTAATGGGGATTCGGGTTTTGAATTTCCCGGATTAAAAAAAGCAGTTCGCCTGCGCGGAACATTGAATCAGCCCGGTGATATAGATGAAGGATGGGATGTGGAATTGGCCATACCTCTGGCACCACGTAAGGGACAAATCGCGCGTATGAATTTTTCTCATGTAAACTGGAAACTGGATGTGGTGAATGGAGTGTATCAAAAACAAAAAGATGCATCCGGCCGCATAGCACAACCTCATTACATTGTATGGTCGCCACAGGGCAGAGTGGATCTGCACATGCCGGAACGCTGGGGATATATACTGTTTTCGGAAGAACATGGTCCTGCTTCCTTTATTTCAGCTGAAACACTTGAAATGCAGCGATCGCTTTGGAAATATTATTACCTTCAGAGAGATCACCGGGAACAACACAAACGATATGCATCCGGTATGGATGAGCTTAGGAAAAAATATCCGGGTCTCAATTGGAAGGATGCAATGCAGGTGCAACTATTGAAAGATCCAACCGGTTTTGTGCTGGTTGGTAAAGAAAGAAAATCCGGAATTGAATGGCGGCTGGATGCAGAAGGCCGGTTGCAGCAGATTAAAAATCGGTAATTAACTAGGGGAACGCAGTTTCCCAGTACTCAGAAAGAAAATGAAAGTACTTACGAAGACAGGTTTATTGGTAGCAGCGTTGTTGATTACAATCTCAGCAACAGCGCAGCCTGAGGTATTGCATAAATCAACCCTGCTTACACCGGTGAATTCCTTTACCAGTGGTGTAGAAGGTCCTGCTGTAGATAGCAGGGGAAATCTCTACGCCGTGAATTATGAAAAACAGGGTACAATTGGCCAGGTGAAACCAGATGGTACAGCCAGCGTTTGGCTGGTGCTTCCGGAAGGCAGTATCGCCAATGGAATCCGGATTAACAGCAAAGGCCAATTAGTACTGGCTGATTATACCAAACACAATGTGTGGAAAGTGGATCCGCGTACCAAAAAGATCAGTCTGCTGGCGCATGAGCCCCGCATGAATCAGCCGAACGACCTGGCAATTGATAATAAAGACCGGATATATGCCAGTGATCCCAATTGGAAAAATGAAACCGGACAATTGTGGAGAATCGATCCAAATGGTACAACGCATTTGCTGGATACCATGGGTACGACTAATGGGGTAGAAGTGAGTCCGGATAATAAAAAACTATATGTAGGAGAATCCTTACAGCGTAAAATATGGGTATACGACCTGGGTGCCGATGGCTCTGTTAAAAACAAACAATTATTCTATGAGTTTACCGATCATGGGCTGGATGGTATGCGCTGCGATCAGAAGGGAAATCTCTATGTGACAAGATTTGGAAAAGGTACGATTCTGCTGCTGGCTCCGGATGGTACCAAACTGGAGGAGATAACGCTGATGGGTAAACGCCCAACCAATATCGCCTTTGGTGGTCCCGATGGCAGGACAGCATATGTTACTATGCAGGACCAGGGAAATGTAGAACAGTTTCGGGTGGAATTTCCTGGAAGGGAATTTAAAGGAGGCAATAAACAAACATCAAAAAAATAATACCATGGCTACACAAAGAAGATCTGTATTGAAATCACTGTTTGCATCCATTCTGGGTGTTACAGGTATATCTGCTGCAGCTAAAGCGGCTGGGAACAGTGCCCCGGAAAAGGAAGTGAAAAATGTAACGGATTTTCAGGGGGTGCCCCTGTTTTCCGGATCCACCACCTATAATGGTTTGGTATTCATTGCTGGTAAGGGAGCCCATTTCGATGGCGATGTAAAAGCTCATACAGACCATGTATTAAAAGAGCTGGAAAAAGAACTGATCAAGGCAGGTTCCTCCATGGAAAAAGTGCTGAAGGTGAATGTATACCTGAATGATATCGCAGACTACAAAGCAATGAACGAAGTGTATATAGGCCGTTTTGGTAAAAATCCTCCGGTTCGTACAACCGTAGCCGTTGCAAAAGGTGGTGTACCTGGAGATTCTTTGGTAGAAATTGATTGTATCGCATATAAATAACCCCACAATAACAACCCATGAAAAGAAGGGATGTAATTAAAGGCCTTGGCCTGCTGCCGGTAGGCGGATTAGCAGGTGGCCTGGACGCTTTTGCAGGCACAGGTTCTCCTTTGGCAGCACCCAAACGGGATCTGTTCAAGGAACTTGGCGTACGCACATTTATCAATGCAACCGGTACCCTGACTTATATGACGGGTTCCCTCATGCACGATTATGTGCTGGATGCCATCAATTATGGAGCTGACCAGTTCTGCATGCTGGATGAATTGCAGGATAAAGTGGGTGAACGCATCGCGAAGATGGTGCACTCCGAATCAGCTGTTGTAACATCCGGAGCTTTCTCGGCAATGACACTTGGTTTGGCAGGTATCCTTACCGGAATGGATCAGAAAAAGGTGGAAGCCCTTCCTCATATTGAAGGCACTGGTATGAAATCGGAAGTGATTTGTCAGAAAGCACATGACATCGTGTACAATCATGCCTTTATCAATACAGGATGTAAGATTGTGCCGATTGAAACAGTGGAAGAACTGGAGCGTGCCATCAATGAAAAAACAGCCCTGATGCATTTTCTGAATATTTCCCAGAGTGGAAAAATTTCACAGGAAGAATGGGTGGCCCTGGGTAAAAAACATGGTATCCCCACCAGTATTGATATCGCAGCAGATGTGCCTCCGGTTTCGAATCTCTGGAAGTTCAATGATATGGGTTTTGATATGGTGCAGATTTCAGGTGGTAAAGCAATTCGCGGTCCGCAAAGTGCAGGTATACTGATGGGTCGTAAATCCATCATACAGGCTGCGCGACTGCACATGCCACCACGTGGTTTTAACATTGGCCGGGGTATGAAAGTGAACAAGGAAGAAATTCTGGGAATGTATGTAGCGCTGGAGCAATACATCGCCAGGGACCACGACAAGGAATGGAAGCAGTGGGAAAAAAGTATTGCGCTGATTGATGCTGCTGCGAAATCTGTGAAGGATGTGGAAACAAAAATCTGGATTCCTGAGGGTGGTAATATCACGCCGAATCTTTAAACGAACAAACGACTTTGTGAAGAAGATGGTGTAGTCTTGTACTAGTAAACTTTGTTGTCTCGGTACCCCTGACGCAAACACCTTGATCTTCAAGCAAAATAAAACCGCAATATCTCCGCTGGCATTGAG
>JALOMU010000491.1 GCA_025455285.1 Flavihumibacter sp. | reverse complement strand
CCCAGTGTAGTGGCAATGATTACAATCCAGAAAAAAGTACTGGTGAGACTATAACTCGCTGTGGCAGGATAATTTTCAGCAAACCAGGGGGCCAGCCAATCACCTCCCAGGTGTGAAATTGCAGTAAATGCAAAAGCAACTCCCAGCACCTGGATCAAGGGACTCACACCGGATTTCATGGCTCCCTGTTCCAGTTTCATCTGCTCCACGCGTTGCTCCAACTCAATGATAGAACTGTCATCTGCCCTCAACCATTTATTAATTGCTTTATTTCTCGTGATCCCAAAAAGCAGCACACCGGTCCAGATATTTCCGATCAATACATCCACTGCAATCATTTGTCCGAATAAGGATTTACCCGAACCAAATACTTCCAGCATAGCTGCCTGGTTGGCTCCACCTCCAATCCAGCTACCGGCAATAGTAGCCAATCCGCGCCAGGTTTCCTCCCCCTCAAAATACAGTGAATCCGGAAAGAGAACTCCGGTTATAGCCATGGCGATCGGTCCACCCAGAATCACTCCTATGGTGCCGGCAAAAAAGATCAGGATCGATTTTCCTCCAAGCCGGCGCAAACTTTTAATATCGATACCAATAGTAAGAAGCACCAGGCTGGCGGGCAGCAGGTACCGTGAAGCCATTGGATACAAAGCTGATTGTTCTCCAGAAATAACTCCAAACGTATTCAGCAAGGCCGGAATAAAATAACAGAGCAGCAAAGCCGGAACCACACTGTAAAATTTCTTAAAGCCTTTATGTTCCAGTTTGGAAGTATAAAAAACAAGTGCCAGCAGGCCCATCAAAATGCCAAAAACAACCGCATCATTGCTGATCAAAGGAGTCTGTTTCATGTAATGAGATTAAAACCAAATTAGAATTCCGGATTTTCCGGTAAAACGGCAATATAAAAAGGTTTCCTTCAAATAAACAGCCTGTTCTGGCATTGTTCTTGAAAATAGCGGTTCGAATGTTATGAACCTCTACACTAAAACCCTTACTGCCTGTTTACTTTTCCTGGCTGTACAGCTATCAGCACAGGAGAAAAAATCCTACGACAGTAGTTACCAGCCCATACTCGGACAATCCGGACATGCCCGGTTTACTTATTACCTCAATAAAGAAGGCAAACGAATCAAAGAAGGTCCCTTTCAGTTTCAATCCAAACAAAGAGACAGTCTGAATCCATCTCTTTTCATTTATGAAGAGTGGAAGGGACAATATGCAGGCAATAAAAAACAGGGAACCTGGACCTATAAAAAAACGCGACAATGGGTTCAACTGGAGGATGTAAAAGAATGGGATGTACAATACCAGTTGAAAACAGAAGAAAGAATTATCAAAGCACATTATACGAATGATTTACCTGATAAGGAATGGGAACTAACCAGAACGGTTTTAACGGTTTTTCTAAATAAAGAAGCAGTAGAACAGACAGAAAAATTAAAAACCTCCCTCCAAAATCAGCGAATCAATGGACCCATAGAATTGTTCTACCGTATGGATTCAATACGTAGTGGCCGGGTAAGTGGATTCGCCAAAAACGGCCTGATGGATAGTGTCTGGAATTTTGAGATCCAGAAAGGCGACAGCCTGATCCGCGAACAACGACAATATAAAAAAGGATTTCTGCTTTCACTTACGAAAGCATTACAGTCAGATACCATCACCAACCTGAAATACCCGCTTAGCCAGCTCATACAGGCATCCTTAAACGAAGCATCCGGAGAAGACCAGGCAGTCAATCTTCCGGTCAGTCTCAGTTTCAGTGATGGTTACCCAAGAACCTCCGAATACCTGCTTGCACAAAAAGACGCCAATCAGTACCTGGAAGAAATGTTAAGGCAATTGTTCCAGTATGATCCCGGTTATATTCCAGCAAATGGTTTACCGGTTGGCACCAACCGCGGTTTTTATATACTAACACAGAAGGAAAAAAACCTGCTGGATAAATGGCCTGACCTCGAATATTCTTACCGCGAAAAAGTGAACACCATCAAAGCGGAACTGGATACCAGCCTGGCTGCCGCCAATTCTCCCACGCTTACCTGGATTCGTAACTGGACTAACAGGCAGGAATACATCCTGGATAATATCAAACCCTGGAACAATATACTTTCAAGGAAAGAGATCGAATACTATTATCGCAAAGGGGAACTGATCAAATATGCGAGGGAATTACTCGACAGAGATGAAATCAAGACAGCAGACAGTAGCCTTCGTAGAATTGAATACGAAGTTCCCGTATTCAGCACAACTGATTTTCTCAGTTATATCAGCAGCAATTTTGAGCAGAGAAAACAAAAAGCAGATTCCATACTGAGTGAATTAAAAAGTATCAGTCGCGACCAGGCTGTAAGTCGCGAAAAACAGGCACTTATACAAAGAGTCAACGCGCTAAAAAAAGAAGTGGAGGATCAATTGAAAGACAGCAGTTATGCTGCATCCATAGAGCCCCTTATGTCGCACCTCAAACATTATTTCATGGAAATGGAATATCCAAGACTCTATGAAAGTTTTACGAATTCCATGGTTGCTGACTCCATCACCTATTTGCTGGAATCAGTACAAATGATCCAGGAAATCGCTGTGCGGTTACCGGTTAGATCCAAAAGAATAGACAGCCTGTATACCATTTACACCTTCGACCCCTTCACCTTCAATGATAAATTTCCACGTAGGATTAAGAAGAAATTATATGATGTGATTGCCGTTGAACTGTATTCGGATTTGCTGAAACAAATCAGTATCAATCCATCGATATCAGAAGTACGAACAGGCATTCGCCGGCTCTATGATATTCAGGAACGAATGTTATTTCTTCACGATAAAGATACGCGTAAACTTGAACGAAAACTGAAGAAAGGCAGCAGTATACAGGCCAAACTGGAAGTGATAAAGGTATGAGCAGGAAGCTAAGATATTACTTATGGA
>JALOMU010000111.1 GCA_025455285.1 Flavihumibacter sp. | reverse complement strand
GCTGAAATGCTTTCATTAGCTCCAAAAATTGAACAAATTGATTCTTTAGAAGGTGTTTTGGAAGTGCAAGGCGAAAATGGGGAGGTATTCACCGGTAAATGTGTGTTTCCTATTGTCAAAACGGGATAATGCCATAGCAAATGTAAAGCCAAGGAGAAAAGTGAATATGGTGAGAATGGCAGTTTGGATTGTAGAGATCTGAGCTTTCATTGGTTGGGTCATTTCAACCTTTGCCTTTAAGCCAATCCAGAAACCAGTTTCAACAGAAATGATCAAAAGAACCAGTGTCACAAGACCAATCAGCCATTGAGGCTGGCTGTATAAAAGTTCTTCGGTCATACATTTTATTTGATAAATATATCAAATATAGTTGACTGACATTGATTCAAAAATTATAGGATTACGCAAGTTTATTTATCCGATAGCCTGGAATATCCCAAACAATGCCGATAATATTATCATCCAGTGAATAATGATGGTAATATACAGCCGTTTTGTTAGTAATAAAATGATGCCAAATACCAATCCCCAAACCAGAAACCACCAAAACTGGTCGATGGATTTTAGTCCGTGTTGGAATATAAATGGGATAGCAGCCAACGCTATAGCGAGCCATTTATTAACCCGATGACTTTCCAATGCCCGGATAGCAAACCCGCGATATACGATTTCCTCTGAAATACCCGCCGTGAGTCCCATGATAACAAAGAGTATCCTTGCGGTAGTTGTTTTGGGAATAAGGGAAGAAATTGAAGCCAACCTGGCGGGATCTACCTGCATATTGGCAAGAGAAATCTCAATAAAGGCTACGATCCCAAATCCAACCACCAAATACACGCCGATAAAAAAAAGCGTTTGTTTATTATTCAAAGAATAATTCACAAATTCCCAATTAAGTCGGGCTTTTTTCAGTATCCGGGAAATGAGCTGGATTTGGACCAGGTACCATACTGTAACGAGGATCCAGAAAAAGAGGATGAAATCAAAACCGGCTGCTGTAAATGCTTCTTTCTTCAATAACAGCAGGGAAAGCAGGGTGGAAATGATGGGAAATCCGAACAGTACCAACAACACATGGGTTGCCGGAATTTTTGCTGGTGAGTTAGCAGTAATGGTTGGTGGCATACTGCGAAAATAGCTATACAGGGCAGTACCGCAGTTACCATTTGGTAAGTCAGCTTAGTTTGCCAGACCGGATCCTGCTCAGACTTTGAGGCGTAATACCCAGGTAAGAAGCCAGGTATTTGAGTGGGGTTCGGGTAATAGGGGGATTGGTCTTCAGCATCTCGAGGTATCGCTCCTTGGCAGTTTTGGTCAATAAGTCGATCTGTTGATTTTGCTTATGGATATAACTGGCTTCGGCTGCAATTCGGCTTACTTTTTCTCCTTTGGCACCAGAAGCAAAGGTCTTTTGAAATTCCTGATGGCTAATTCGGAAAATGGTAGCGTCTTCAAATAATCGTACTTCAATTGGAGTTGGTTGCCGGGTTGTGAAGGACATAAAATCGTTCAAAAAATCTTTGTCAAAAGAGATATCAATACAAACGAAGTTGTTCTTTTTCCAGATCAGGTTTCCCCCTGAGCCTTCAATAATAAAATTCATGTATTTCTCAACGGTGCCGGCAGGTTTGAGAATGGTTTCTTTAGGCAATTGAATTACTTCACCCAATTGCTCAAAATTGCGCCAGATCTGGAGTTCCAGTTCTATATAAGGGTCAAAAAATTCTTTTAGGAGTTGGGCGACCATATTATCCATTTTCATTTTTTTGGAACTCACCATCTTCAACTACCATTGTTTTTGATAGTACATCGTGCCAGGCTTTAGCGTCAGCTAGCGCCATTTTTCATAAACCTGTTTCAACCAATCATACTGATTTGATAATTCAATATCCGGTTTAATACCAATATCTTCAAATTTGAACATGCCGGGCGTACGCATATCGGTTGGATAAAACACAAATTCTCCTCCTGCTATCGGAATATGCCTGCCATAGTTACTACCATAGGCCAGCATGCCTTTGGTTGACTGACCAGCGAGTACAACCCCTTTCAGTCTGGATAATCGGTGGGCAGTTATTTCTCCCTGGCTAAGCGTATAGGCATTGATCAAAATCACTACATGGGATTTTTTACGGACTTGCCTGATCCACTTGATATAAAGCTTTGCCATGGAAGCAGCACCGCCGGTATTATTGCGCAGATCGAAAATGGTATAGGGCTGTGGCTTTGAACGGGTAAGCAATTGATACAGACTATCCGATTGTTGTTTCAGCTTGCCGTTATTTGAAAAACTGCTCACACGCACATATTGTACAGAAGGCATGGGTTCGCTTAATACAAAAGGGCTGGCCGTATCCGGCAGATTGCAATAATCCGGTGGGTTTAGCTCTTTTGTGTAAATACCAGTATAATTGATCGGATACAATTTGGAATACAGCAGTTGTTGGTTGGCATATCGCTCTGTAGCATAGTAATTGAAATGTTTCGTAACCGGATGCAGGTAAATGGCTGAAAACCGATTGTTTTCTTTTTCTTTTAACCAGGCCATTATGTATCCGGGCTTTACATAAGGGGTTGAGGATTCCAGTACCACTCCCATGTATTGCTGCTCTCCGGTTTTCAATATGCCCAGATTGAAATCCTCACCATAGTGAAAAATCCCCTCCACGTCCCCTTTGGATTTGCCCGCCAATTCATGTTTCAATGAATCAAGATCCCAGTTTACAGATGGTAGATCCCGGAAATAGCCAACAGCATTTAGTGAATCGATCTGTTCTCTGGTTTTGAATAACTGGTAATTTACCCGTTGATAAAAACCAAGGTGATTATCCTTCACAAGGTCCAGTAGTTCCGTTAATAAGAGAAAGCGTTGCCAGGCGAACGTAGTGTCAGGGCTCTCAAGCAGTTCCGCTTTCTTCTGCTGATAAAGCTGTTTTCGGGCGCCTTTGATCTGTTGTTTATAGGACTTGGTTTTCCGGAGTAGTGAATCAAGGGAATTCACTTCCTGCCGGAACCGGGTGGTTTGGGCGAAACTTAGGTGCTGCAGGAAAAGAAGTATGAGTAGATAAAATATGCGCATTTACATAATTGATTAGGATAAATCGGTATTCTTTGATTGTGAAACAAATCTGTTAAGTGCGTCTATTATTTTGATGCCTTCAGAGTTTCCTGCGTGACTACCTATCCATTCTTCCAGGTAAGTATTGCTGTGAAGCTGTTTACATTCCTCAATAAGGTAGCTTTGTAAATTTGGATTCGCTTCAGCCATTTCCTTCCAAATTGACCTTCTGTTTCCCCAAACAAATACAATATCCTCAAAGTCCGAACTCATTCTTCCATCGTTATTTCCCCGGCTTTTGAAGGCTTCCATTTTAGTTGCTATAAAATATGCGGGAGAAAAAATCTTTACCGTGTGCTGAGGATCTATTGTATAATTTATGGATGTTTTAAACCCTTCTTTGTACCATATATTTATAAAACCAAGGATTTGTTCTTCAGTTGGCATTACATCTACAACAATACCAGAATGAAGATATCGACCAAGAAACTTGGCGTTTTTGTCATTTTCAAATCCCATTACCCTAAGCTGTTCTTCCAATTTTGCGAATTCAGTTTTACTGGTGATTTCTATTAATATATCAACATCCTCTGTTGGTCTTGTTTCTTCAGCTTGCCTGTCAGCATAAAGTGATACTGTGGCTCCGCCTACAAATACTACTTCACTTTTTAATGGGCCGAGAGCATTATGTACTGCTTTTATCCGCGAAATATTTTCCTGGTGGCTCATAATATTTGTCTCTTTAGTTCTGCAATTGCCACTTTTACTTCCCTAACGCGGCCTACCCGAATTACATCAAGCAATGCCAATAGCAAATAAAGAGCAGGGTCTATTTTGGCAGCTTTTACCTGATTTTTATATAATGGTTCAATTATCAATCCTCTAACATCACCAAATACATCATTCCAAACGTAATTTATTTCGCTTGGGAATTTTGTTTGCATAAATGGGTGGGAGTGAGCAGTATATATACCGTTAGCCATAGTCCCTGGACGTGCAGGGAAAACATACCGCAAGCCATGTTCCAGAAATTCCATCAAGGATTGCCGGAATACAACTTTTTTGGATGCATCAATCAATCCTGCTACCTCACTACGTGAGAGCGAGTCAGACACTTCTGCCGAACTGATAAAAAGTTCTCCTGCCAAATCCTTGTTTTGCCAGGGACTGTCTTTTTTTGTAATGATTTTCAAAAGAATGACCACGTCTTGTGGCCTCATACCATTGTGCTGCCTCATGCAACAAAGGTAGTAAAAATTCGTAATTCGTGATATGTGAATTTCGAATTCAATTGAATATCAATATTATAGGTTTCAATTATCTTTTAATTGGCACTTTTGTTGGGTTCTAAGCACTATCTTCTGATTTGTCTGTATTTTTCTTTACAAGTGAATCCAGTAATTCTTGTCTTTTTGCATTGAATCGTTCCTGCCTTTCCTCACGCCGTAGTCTGGATTTTTGACTTACATAGTAAAAAATGGATAGTGCAATAAATATTGCAATGAGACCATATGGAATGTTCATGCAAACAGGTTTTAAGGTTTACTTCAAATCACTGTAAATATCAAACTTATCAAAAGCAATTTTCCCAAACTCTTTAGTGGTTTTTATATTCATCTCCACCTTATCGGGGTCGGATGTATGATAGCTGACGCCACCATCCTTATGTAAATACCAATACTTTTCAGCAGAGGAATATTTAAAGGTGATGATTCTTGTCCAGCGCCAGGCACTTCCGCCATAGTGCTCAATAGAAAAATAGCCTTTTTTGATGATAATCTGCATGTAAGGATCTCCCATCATTCCGCCGCAGTTAACACAATACACCACATTGTCATTCCGGGCCGCGAGTGTAAAGCTCTTATCGGCTTGTCCAATTAATATCAACAGCGGTCTTTTCTCCGGTTGCTCATCAATATACGATGTCGAGTCTTCCCCATATTTCTTCAATACCAAGAGCATATCTGGATAATTGTCCAGATTTAGATCTCCTATTACCGAATCTAATAAGGTGTAACCTTCTGGAATATATTTTGTATATGATTGTTCTGTTGTATCTGAATTATTCTTATTCTCTATATTTATTTGTCCATGTGCAAATGGATTTTTTATTAATATTGAAATTAACAACAATGTCCATTTCAGTCTAGGTTGTTTTTTTCTTATCCTCATAATTCAATTTCATTTCTATTATTGTATCAAGGTTTAGAATTAGATACAACAATAATAATCCAAGTGATAATCCATTTAATGGAGGTAATTGTATGGGACCAATCTTAAAATTGAATGAGGATATGCCAGCTGTCAAAGACAATAATCCAAATGTTCCTGCAAGAAAAAATACACCTGTTAAAATGAGCGTCTTTTTGATATTTGTAAAATATAAATAGGTAATTATTGTAATAAATACTAGTGCTACAAAGTGCTGCCATTGTAAAATTGCTTCACCTCCAATTATTTTGATCCAGCAAGTAATAATGAACCCAATAGCTATTAGTATCGGTATACCAAGTAATATTCTTTTATTTCTCATTTTATTGCCCACTTTCTTTAGGAATGGATATGTTATCTGTTGAGTTTTTCCCTGAATATCTTCTTATCCCATTCGATCAAAATTGCTTCGAGTTTCTCGTCTCGTTTTAGAAAATCCTGGACGCTTACATTAATTGGTTTATCAGATTGATTGGTACGGAGAAATTCTAGCTGTTCATTATATAATTCAGTAATTATATTCCAGTTACCGATTGGGATGCCTATATTTAGCCACAAAAATTCGTTGTTATTAATTTCTCCTACTTTTTTAGCAAATTTTATTTTTTTAACCATATTTCTGGCTGAAAAGGATGCTTCAAAATAGCCTCTGTAGTAATTATTTTCACCGCCTCTATCCAAATACAATATATTCGAATGAAGTACCTCTTCGATGTTTAAAGAATGGTTAGCAATACAATCTGTGAATACAATTCTATTCCCGCCATCAATTTCACTATCACTGTGATTGGTAACGATAGCTCCAGCAAATTGTTGGTTATTGATTTTAATGCTGATAATATCTCCTTTTTTGAAGAAGGATGGTCTGTCTACCACTTTCTTTCTTTTAAGAGGAACAGGACGAGGCGTTTGTATTTTTTTAATGAACTCAGACAATACGTTGATTCTTTTTTGCAATTTTATTTTGTCGTCAGCCCATAAAGTCATCCATTTTTCATT
>JALOMU010000110.1 GCA_025455285.1 Flavihumibacter sp. | reverse complement strand
AAAACGAATAGGAGAGTTGGTGAAGGTAAAAAAAACAAATTTGCCTGACAGTAATGAATTAATGCCGGTAGATTGGATAAACGGAGCTTTTATAATGGTAAAAAAATCAGCCATAGAAAAGGCCGGACTCCTGGATGAAGATTTTTTTCTTTATGCTGAGGAAATCGAATGGTGCTCCAGATTGGCAAAAATTGGAAAACTTGCCATATTCGGCCAGCATAAAGTAATTCATCTACAAGGAGAAACAACCAATAAGAGTTTTGATTCATCCGGAAAGGGTTATTACAATCTGTATGATAAAAAGGGGCTGCAAATACTGATTTCCAATTTTGTCCGAATCAGAAAACAATATGGCGTAGGTTGGTTTTGTATTCATTTATTTTTGTATACCCTGGAAATTCCTCTGCTTTTTGTTTTTAGTTTAGTAAAACAGGTATTATCTTCAAACAGATTCCCTATAAAAATGGCAGGTGGTTTTGCTGAAAATATGATGGCGTTATATGCCTTATCACCAAAAATCATTAACAACACTCCCCATTTTTATAAGGTTTTGTAACCGGCTTTTCATGAATGGCAACCTTAGACTATGAGATTTTTTCGCTACCTATTCCTACCCATATTTTTTCTTCTTTTTACTTCCAGACTGAATGCCCAATTTGCAGATCTGGGTACGGGTACTGCCAGGAATGATATCTGGTGGTTTAACTGGAACAACTTTCCGCTTACCAATGGATCAACCAAAACCTTTTCCCTTCCCGGAGGCATGTCGGTGACCATTGAAATCAATAATTTACAGGATGCTGATTTTTATGCAAGCAAAATGAATACCTGGAGCGGCTCTATTCTTCATTTGTTGTATGATTTTTCTGATGCTACTATTAAGCCGGCTCTATTTAGTGAAATGTCCACCACAAACCCCTCTTTTCAACTGACTTTTACTGTTACAAGAAATGGACAAAAAATACCCTATCACATAATTGCAGCTGACGCCGAAGCCAGCGATAACCATGAATTTACAAGTTTTGAAACTTCCGGTGGCAACTGGGAAACCATTCAATTTTTTAGAAATTCTTCGCAAACCAAAAATCCTGTTGAGGGTTGTGGAACGAAGGTTGTCACACTTAGTGAAACCTATGGCGGATTTACACAAACCGGTCAAAACCCAGTACTTTCTACTTATTCGGATGGTCAACAACCGCTGGTTATTAAAAGCAGTTTAAAAAGGGTAGGAGTTTATGGTGGAATGGCTGTCGCTTTTGGAATCCTCGCTCCACTTGACTACGGTGATCTGCCTTCCAGTTTTGGCAGTGCTTATCATCAATTAAATTACGAAATCTCCAATACCTGTAATATCACTAATCCTTTACCGGCTATTACCACTAGCAAAAGTTTAATGTTAGGCAAGGTTCCTGGCGATTCCGACCAGCCAGGTAGCAACGACGACAATCAATTGGGTGTTGATGAAGATGCCATATCTGATTTCCCTCTTTATCTGAATTCAGGCACCTATGAATTGATTCTACCCCTTAATAATACAACAGGAGCAACTGCCTACCTGACGGCCTGGTTTGATTATAACCGGAATGGCCTATTTGAAAATTTTGAAAGAGTTAAACGGATCATTCCCAATAATTCAACCAGTACAACAGTTACCTGGAATGCATTGCCTGTATACTTACCTGTTGGAACAATTGCCGGTTATTCGTTCAGGTTTCGGTTATCCCTTACCGAGTCATCAGTGGATATTCCTGTCGGATATTCTTCCACTGGGGAAGTTGAAGACTATTTTGTTCCTTCTGATACCCTGTGTAATCTTACAGTTCAGGCCGGACCAGATCTTACAGCTTGTCCGGGTATTCCCGTACAACTAATCTCCTCTGGTGCTGTTACGTATTCCTGGATTCGTGGTGAAAATATTTCAAACCCTGCAATTCCTAACCCAATTGCAACACCTGCAAATTCGGGTCAATATATTGTATTAGGAAGTAACCCACAGGCATGTGAAGACCGTGATACGATCTTGGTGACTTTGTATCCAAATCCCGTTTTAACATCCTACCAAACTGAATCCTGTGCAGAGGATGCCTTAGTGCTTCGTGTAAGTAATGAAACCGGACTCAGTTATAGTTGGGAAACAAATCCAGAGATTCCTGATAATAGCATCGCTACTCCTACAGTTACTCCTTCAGTTAATTCGGTCTACAGAGTCACAGCAACTTCACAGCAAGGTTGTATCGCAACTGCTGAGGTAAGGGTTCAAATTAAACCTGCACCCAGCATCATTTTACCTGCTGATACAACAGTTTGTCCGGCTACCCTGCTTACCATTTCCAATCTGGGTAACAATGCTGATTCTTATCGGTGGTTTACTGTCAGTTCCAATTATAGTGAAACCAGTTCCAGCCTCACGATTAATGATTCAAACCCTGTAGAAATCTTCTTAACCGGCACTGCTGCAAATGGATGCTCAACTACTGATTCAATGATGATTCAATATTTCAACACAACTCCACCTCTTTTGTCCAATGATACAACCGTATGCGCCAATAAAGAAATTATACTGGTATCAACCAATGCGAATTCCTACGACTGGAAAAATGAAGCTGGAAATAGTATCGGCAACTCCGGTAGTTTAACAATCACACCTTCTTCCAGTTCCAGGTATTATCTTACAACCACAGATTTCAACAATTGCTCTGTAACAGACTCAATGCTGGTTTCCATACGGATTCCAGGAACTATGACAGCAAGCAGTTCCGCTCCCTTAGTATGCGAAAATACTTCGATTGTGCTGGAAGCAACAGGTGGTATTTCTTACAGATGGTATACAACAGAAGATGGAATTATTTCAAATCAAGCAAGAATTGAATCGATTCCATTAAAATCAACGTTGTACTCAGTTGAAATAGTTGATCAGGTTTGTCAAACGAACCAGACTTTTGAAATCCCGGTTGAAGTGAGGAACAATCCGGTAATCAATTTTACACAATCGAATTCCATAACCTGCAAAACTCCGGAAACACTGGTTTCTGTTGCTGGTGGATCCAGCTATTTTTGGCAAGGACTCTCACTTACTGAACCAGCAACCGGAAATTCCCTTCGCATCAAACCTAAATCTTCCGGCTTCCTTTATGTTACAACATCGGATGATTTTGGATGCAGTTCTACTGACTCCCTCTTTGTTTCTGTTGATTTTTCCGATGGCATCGGAAACCCCTCTATCCCCAATGCATTTTCACCTAACAATGATGGTAGAAACGATTGTTTTAAAATTCTTAACTGGCCGGCCAGCGATCAGTTTAGACTGGAAATTTATAACAGGTTTGGTCAACTGATTTTTTCATCCAGTCAACCTTCCACCTGTTGGGATGGAAAATTCAATGGCCAAAATCAACCCGAGGGAACATATATATATCAAATAAGATCAGATGGTTCCTGCGGAACTATTTACAAAAAGGGATCATTTCTTCTTCTCAGATGATAACTTCCAAAAACCCAGCGCTAATATTATCAATATCAAAAAAGTGCTAACAATCGTAATCGTCTTACTCAACGCCACCGCTTTGGGTTCAAATTTGAATTCGATGGTATGCTGACCAGCCGGTATTGCCATCCCTCTCAACAGATAATTGGTTTTCACATGCGGAACCAACTTGCCATCGAGGTAGGCATTCCATCCCTTGTCATAATAGATCTCACTGAAAACTGCAAACTGCGGACTCGCAGCTGAACTTTTATACACTACCACATCGTTCCGGTTTTCAACCCAGGTAATACTTGCTGTTGAATCGTATACTGGAGCTGTTCCTGCTGCTTCTTTAAATTTCTCCTGCACCACCGCTACCTCTCTTAAATTGGTGCTGTCAAGTGCCTGGATCTCTGCATTCCCATCCGCTACAAACTGAACTTGCTTCACCATCCAAACCGGTCCGTATGCATTTGGATTCATTTGCACCATTGGCTGTCCGTCCGCCGGATTTTGCATAATGAAATACCGGGTATTCAGCATATTGTATACTTCCATATTACCCTTAATCAACTGGTGCTCGATTAAATCCTGGTATAAGCCCAACTTAGCCGGACTGTATCCACCAATAGAATTATGGAAATAGGAAGCTCTTGCAGATTCAAATGGACTTCCAGTTGCCCGGTCAAAGACCCTGTAAGGATGTTTGGTGTCCTGCAGGATCTGAAGATCCGCAGCATTCGGACTCAGGCCCGCTTCAAACTCTTCCTTATCCACAAAATTATCAGCATTTAAATACCTGCGGCCAACGGTTATCAAATCCAGGGAAGATAATGCTACCAATCCCAACAACACAAAAGACAACTTGATACTGCCTTTCGCATAATAATACAACAATCCCACCGCCAGTAATATCAATGCAAGTGCACGTAATAAATCTTTTCCGTAAATCGCTTTCCGGTCATCCTGTAAGGCTGATACCACCGACTGCGCAAAGGATTGCGCCTGTTGCAGTACCTGAGGATTTTCCTGTCCCTGTGCCATCATGCCCGTCAACTGCTGCTTTAACTGACTATCATTTGGGGAGGTATAATCCGCCATTACATAAAATCCAATATAGAGCACCAACACACCAACCAGAACATAGCCTGCCATTTTCAGTTTTTTCCAGTCCAAGGTTCCTTTTTCCTTCGCCTCAATAAACTGCTGCAAGCCCAATCCCGCGAGCAATGGAAAAGTCAACTGCGGAATAATCATTGCCATTGAAGGAGCCCTGAATTTGTTATACAAGGGCAAATAATCAAACAGGAAATAATTCAAACTGGAAAAATTCTTTCCCCATGCTAAGAAGATACCAATCAAGGTAGCGGCTATAATCCAACCTTTATGCCAGGACTTTACATTCACCAATCCAAGTAAGAACAAGGCACAAATGATTGCTCCAAAATATACTGGTCCTGAGGTGCCGGGTTGATCGCCCCAATAAGCTGGTAGCTGTTTAGCAAAGCCATCCGCATGCTCTTCGGACATGCCGGTTTTTTCTTGTATCACAGCAGCAACCCGGGTATCTTCTCCAAATTCACTCACAGCTTCTCCGGCAGCTGCTCTTACTGTACTCCCTCCATAAATTGTCGGCACCATAAATGTCATGGTTTCACTGATCCCATAACTCCAGCCAAATGCATAATCCTTATCGAGCCCGCCTTTTGTAAGATTGGTTGAATCTTTTCCAATTGTCACTTCCGATCTCCCGCCCCGCATGGTTTCCTTTGAATAATCCTGCAATGGATACCAGCTGATCGCATACGAAGCGATTCCCAATAATCCTGCACCCAATGCTACCAGGCCACTCATAATTACAGGTTTTACTGCCTTACCCTTTATCCCATGCACCAGGTACGCCACACTCATACAAGCCATGATAATTGCAGTATAATAAACCACCTGAACGTGCTGTGTGCTGGTTTGTAATCCGAAAAACAAAGCCAGCAATCCCGCACCCAACAAATACCTGCCCTGGAATATCAGCACCAGGGAGGCGATCACTGCAGGCATGTAGGCAATCGCCCACATTTTAGTATTATGTCCCACCGCAATGATTACCGGATCATAAGTCGCCCAGGCAAATGCGATGGCTCCCATAGCTGCAATCAGTGGCTTCAGCCTGAACACAATCCCCATGAAATAAAAACAGATACAGGCCAGGAAGAAAAAACTCACCGGCACCGGCATCCAGAGCGTTAGCAAATTCTGTAAATAAATGGTTTGAATCACCGTTCCTTCAAAGGCGATTGCAAATGCCGGCATGCCACCAAACATACTATTGGTCCATAAGGGAAAATAGCCATACTTCTCTTTGAATTCAAAGGACTGCTGCGCCATACCCCTCCATCCCAGGGTATCATGCTGCTCTACTACCTTTCCCATCAGGGCAGGCTGACAATAGATAATTGCAATTACAAGAAAGGCAAGAATAGCGTACAGATGAGGGGCGGCTTTTTTGAACCAGGCTGAATTCATACGAGCGTTTCAATTTAAGCCGGCAAAATAAGACATATTTTCAGAACCAAAGCCGGGCCTCAACTGCTTTAAGATAGTTCCGCACAGAAGCACTTACCGGTGCTTTCTTAATTTGAAAGGGTATTTTTAAAATAGTCGCGATGCTCGAAATGAAAAACCTGAAATCAAATCCGGATTTCCGAAGGTAAAATCCCGACCATAAAAACGCAGTGGTTATAAAATATCCAACCGGCAAATACTTCCAGGCCACTTTGGATTTGTTCACCCACATCATAGATAACTGTACCGGCCTGGGTTTCCGGCCAAGCGGAGAC
>JALOMU010000109.1 GCA_025455285.1 Flavihumibacter sp. | reverse complement strand
CCTGTTGCCACCAGGGCATTCCCCGTACCCCCGGTCGTTTTCGTGGAAAACAGCCGGATCGCACTGGTTCCAATCTGGATGGTACCCGCCATTCCACCGCCTGCAACAATTCCCAGTCCCCAACGCAACATCGGATCCCAGTCCCCCAAAGGTAAAAAACTGGCAGCCAGCAATGTTCCGGCTCCTACCGCCAGAGGAGTGGCAATTGTGTCGAGCAGATTATCCAAAACAGGGATATAATAAGCGCCTATTTCCAGGAGGGAAGCTACCCCAAAACTAAGGATGGCTGCCCAGCTGCCCATCCACTCCTCAGAACCGGTTACCGGCAACCAACCCGCTTTCATGGCAATAGATGTAACCAAAAGGGGTAGAAATACCCTGAAACCGCAGCAGGCACTGAGGGAGATACCTAAGGCAATAGCCAGTATTAACTGTCCGGTTTCCTCCATGTAGTTAAAGCTGATTTTTTTAATTTAAGAAAAAATCGTTCGACAAAAATAAAACTGCAGAAACTCAACAACATACTTACCCCCAACGAAACAACCACCTGAATCCAAAAGGGTACTTCCAGTTTATTTATCATCAACCAGACTGGATTGTGATATAGGTAAAGGCCGTAAGAATATTTACCAATTTTAATAAGGACTGTGGTTGATAGCGCCCTTTTCAAATTTCCTTCTCCCACCACTGACCACAATAATAGAGAACTCCCAGCAATAGCTAAAACAGTACTGCCGCCAGACCAAACAAAGGACTCCAGCAATCCCCCCTCCCAGTAATCAGCCATCCAGGCTACAAGAAAAATAAGTATACCCGTTAGTACCAATCCTTTTATTAAAGGCAGGAAGGAACTTAAATTAATCCTGCTATATATCAAGTATCCTAAACTACCCAAAGCAAAGGAATCAAGTCTGGATAGAAAAAAAGTATATCTGTAAACCTCATTTAAATGCCAATACGCAGCTCCATTTATTCTGAACCAGACCGAAAAGGAAGCAACCAGTAACAGTACTGTTGCATATAGAAAAACATTGGAGGAATCACTCCTATAGGTCCACCACACCAAGGGCCAAAAAAAATAGAACTTCATCTCAACACTTAATGACCAGAAATGAATCAGGTAAATCATGCCTGGCCAGCCTTTTATTGCATCAACCACATCAACATTAAATAACCAGTAATGGATCTGTTCATTCTGCAATGCTACGTAGGAGTCTGTCTGCATGTTATTGAATAACCAACCACCCATTACAAAGAAAAAAAACAACACCAAATAACAGGCGGGCAATATCCTGACTAACCTGTTCCAATAAAAAATCAAAAGATTCTTTACATTCAACGGCCTCGCAATTAGGACGCGAGTTATCAAAAATCCAGACAGTACAAAAAAAAGATCCACCCCTATCCATCCCCATGGCAATATTCCTCCAAAATGGTATCCCATCACCAGCAAAATTGCAATACCTCGTAGACCGTCCAGCTCGGGTAAAGGCTGATTTGATTTAGTATCACGAATCATTTAACCAGCATTTTGTCGTTTTCCATTGCTTGAAACCATTCCTGATACCAGTTTGTTCCCAACTGCCGGAATGTTGGCAGTAGTTGCTTGTAAACAGTGTCGCGAACCAGATTATTAAGTAACATACTGTCTGTTTTATAGGTGTATAACCCTACAATTGCCCTGTCTTCCAGGTTCATTTCAGCCAGGTATTCATCTTTATATATCCTCAGACTGTTATCCATCAAATTATAGACAACCGGATTCTTTTTTCGAAATACTGATTCTCCAAAACTGAAAAATGACTTGGGATACCCTAATAAATCCAACAAGGTTGGCAACATATCCCATTGTTGGGCAAGGGTAGAAACTGGTTGGTAGGTTGTTAACTTCGGATGATATATAAAAAAAGGTATTGAAACCCGGGACGTCCAATTTTTATTAGATTCATCATCATAAGCGATTCCATGATCCGAAATAAAGACAAAATAGGTAGAATCAAACCAACCGGACTTTTTCGCCTGAGCAAAAAAAAGCTGAAGCGCAAAATCTACATAGCTGATGGCATCCTGATACGGCATCTGTTTTTTCTCACTTACTCCCTGCCAATTGGATGGTAATGTAAAAGGAGGATGAGAAGAAAGATTATACAAAACGCCCAGAAAGGGTTGATCAAATTCATTTATCTGATTTGCCACAAATGGAAGGAAGTAATGATCGTAAACACCCCAGTTGCCATCTTCATGATTTTTATTACCATACTGATCTTTGTCAATATACTTCTGGATTCCCAGCATTTTCATGAATCGCTTAAATCCAAAGTGGTCTGGTTCAGCACCCATTGCAAAAAAAGTACTGTATCCTTCATCTCCTAGTAAATATCCTATTCCTTTCATCTTGTTGGTGCTATAGGGCGAATTAAAAAAAGGAATTTGAGGAGGAGATGGAAAACTTCCCATGATGGAAACGATACCCTGGTTGGATTGAAATGAATTCGAAATAGTATTATTAAAAATTATACAATGTTTAAACAGACTGTCCAAAAAAGGGGTTGCCGCTTTTTTGGGATCATCCTCCCGTAATACCTCCGCAACGAAACTTTCAAGTATGATAACAACCACATTTTGCTTACTGAATGTATCTGAAAAAGAATATTGTTTTATGAAATTTGAACTCGTTTGTGTATTTCCTTCATCTACCCATTCCGGTCTCTTGATATTGTAGTCACCTTTTACCCATGAATATAAAAAAGTACCAAAACTATTCTGAGCTGCAGGCAACAAAGCCGGACTTATTTGAATCAATGGTTTGGTTGGCACGAATAACTGTTTATTGCCTGCAAGTCCTGCAATTAGAATTAAGATAACTCCAACTTTTGTTATCCAGCCTACTGGTGTTTTTAAACCTTGCTCATTCTTAAATCGGGGAGAAGTGAGATATTTATAGACCAAAAGCCCAAAAAAATACAACAATAACATACCACTAAACAATAGCCACCAGTACAACTGGATAATTCCAGTAATGAATTCAAGTCCTGGTTTTATAAGAGATAAAACTTCAATGCCGGATCGTCGCAGGCTATGCCGATAATATCCAAGGTCAATTAGATTAAGCACAAAAGCCGGCACAATTGGAATCAGGAAAAGTAAGGTGCCTGTAATTCCCCCCTTCGTATCAGTTTGATAGTTACGGATGAGGTTCCAATAAATAAGATATGGGATACTTAATAACAGAATTATTGCCAAATCGATAACTCCTCCCCAACTCATTATGTCCAAAATTTCACCAAATGATACAGCTTGTATTGTAAAGTACCGTATCAAAAAAAATATTCTGAAGAGCGTAAACAACAGAAAACATAGAAACAACGGAAACAAAGATCTTCCAATATTCCGAAGTGCTTCTTTCATCTTACATTGAAATTGGGATACCTCATCTGCCTCCGGGCGGACAGTAGGTTCTTAAAAAATTCGTATACAACTGGCTCAGATGCTCAAAGGTTCCCGGGCCTTCCGAAATGCTGTGCGTCCGGTTCGGATAACTCATAAACTGAAAAGGACGATTGTATTTCACCAGCTCATTAATCAGCATTTCAGCATTGTTATAATGAACATTGTCATCCCCCGTACCATGTATATACAATAAATTTCCCTGCAGGTTTTTCGCATACGTAATAGGTGAACCCTTGATGAAATCATCCCTGTTTTCCTGTGGTAATCCCATATAGCGTTCCTGGTAGATATTGTCGTATGTCAGCTGATTGGCAACAGCAGCCACAGCTATTCCCGTCTTATAAATTTGAGGATACTGGAACAGTAGATTAAGGGTAGCAGACCCACCCCCACTCCATCCCCATACGGCCACGCGTTCAGGATCAACATAATTCCACTTGAGAATTTCTTTTGCTGCCATGGCCTGGTCCCGGATATTTACCAACCCAATCTTCCGGTAAACCGATTTCCGCCAGGCCCTTCCCTTCGGAACAGGAGTTCCCCTGTTATCAAGGCTGATATAGATGTAGCCATCCTGCAGCAGACTGCCTTTGTAAAGATGATTATACCCGGCGCCAAATTCATCTTTTGCTGTTTGTCCCCAGGGTTCCGTATAAACATAAAAAACTACCGGGTATTTTTTAGTCGAATCAAACCCTGCAGGTTTTGCAATCCAACCATCCATCTCTACTCCATCCACCGTACGCACAGTAAAAAAATGAACCGGAACGGTTGCCGGATCCGCAGTTTTCAATGCTTCCACTACTGCACTTTCTTTATTTAAAGCAGCATGTTTAGGTAACTCTACATATTCTTCAATGGGTGGAATATAATGATTTGAAAACTGGTGGTGCGCATATCTGGCACCAGGTGCAATATCGTAATAATGTGTTCCAGGTTGATTGGTTGGTGTTACCCGTTCTGCTTCTCCTTTACCATCAAGTCGACTGCGGTATAAATAACGCTGGGTCGCATTATGCGGACTAGCAATATAGTAGAGATAATTCCCCTTCTCATCCACAGCTGCAATATCCATAACATCAAAATTGCCCCGCGTGATCAACTGGCTGGATTTACCATCTCTGCTGATAGCATATATATGCCTCCATCCGTCTTTTTCTGATGCCCATAAAAACGCGGCGCCCTTCTTTATCCAGTCCCACCCACCGTTCGTATAATCCTGGTCCCAGGATGGTAAGATATCAATCCATGCACTGTCTCTTTCAATATAGATAGGGCGGGTTTCTCCGGTTATGGAATTACCTAATAAAATAGTTGATACCTGCTGCTTTCGATCCAGGTGTTGCATGATTAGTTCTTCCGAATTGGCAGCCCATTCCATCCTTGGCAGATAAGTTCCCCAAGTAGAATCATCCGGTATTTGCATCCAGCGGGTTGAAGAGTTGGTGATATCAACAACACCAATCCGATACGTAGATGGCTTTTCTCCTGCTACGGGGTATTCTACCGGAATCACCTTGGGATAGATCGAGTCCGTTGCATTTAGCATATAGTAATCGCGCGTTACTCCTGCATTGATTTGCCAGAAAGCAATTTTTCTGCTATCGGGGCTCCAGCGAAAGCCATCGCGGCAAAAAAACTCTTCCTCATAAGCCCAGTCGAACGTACCATTTATACGCTTACGCGATCCATCATTAGTCAATTGAACAATAACGCCCGTTTCAAGATCTTCTACATAGAGATTATACTCAACAACATAGGCCAGTTTTTTCCCATCCGGAGAGAGCTTGGCAAATTGTTGGGTGGATGGTGCTAATCCAATTCCGGTTTTTTTTAAGAGACGGGTTTTACGGTTGAAAAGATAGTAATCACCCCTGGTTTCATATCGCCAAACCTTTTTTGCATTAGTATATATTAATACCTGATCCTGCGATTCGGAAAGACTCCAGGATTTTATTTTAATTGGCGAAGTTGCTCCGGTTGGAGTAAGTTCTCCCGCCGAAAGGAAGATAGAGTCTTTACCACCCGACAAAGAATAATAGCGGATATCATTATCCTTTACAGAAAAATATCCCTTTCCATCCGGAGACCACTGAGGAGACTGCTGGGAAACTACGTGACCAGAAAGGAATAAAGCAATAATGGAAAATACAATTCGCATGAACTTCAGTATTGGGACCTGAAGTTAGGGAATCAGTCCCGAATAGGTTCTTCCTTCAGCCGATACTTTATAAATCAAAGCTTCCGTAATTCCGGTCTTATCAATCAAAAATGACAATTGTGTTCCCTTGTCCAAACGATCATGATAGAATTTCTTTATTCTGCTTCCCTTTGCTGTATATAATTCAATCAGCACACGTGAACTTTCCAATGCTTCCACTTCCAACCCGATCTCCCCTCCTTCAGTTTTCAAACGAGCCCGGGTTGAGTAGGAATTTTCTCTGATTGGGACTTCAAGAGCAGGTGTCTTTATTTTCCAACGCAGAATCCAGCTATTGGAACAGGTGATAAACTGATTACTCCAGCCAAGTAAATACCTGCCAGATTCAAAGGCTTCATTAATGATTTTAACACCCTGCAGTATTTCTTCCACTTGTAACTTAGATGCCGACCGGCTTCCTGCCAAAACCTCCACAGCAAGGTCCTGTAAGCCCCGAACGGTCACCAGGATTTAACTCATTCCCTGAAAAGTCCATTTGTTGTGTTACCAACCAGGAGTCAAATTCAATGCGAAACTCTTCCAGTAGTTCATTTTTCATAAACATCCGGTTAAGTTGAAGAGCCAGGATCTGACTTAGTAATTCCCGATACAGGAAGGACTGTGTTATATTTTCAGCATACAGAATCTCTTGCCTGAAAAAGGTTGGATCATACACTTTTCCCATCAGTAGAGATTGTAAACTAATTAGTTGATCTGGCTGGATAGCAAGTAACTTAACCCCTTTACCAGATCGAAGCTCAAGTCCTTTCCAATCCTTAAATTCT
>JALOMU010000108.1 GCA_025455285.1 Flavihumibacter sp. | reverse complement strand
TATTAATCTACTCTGGGCAGGCATTATTATCATGACAATAGGTTTCGGCGTATCCATGATCTATCGCAGGAAACAGGGGCGTTTGAAAGCTATCAATAAAATTTAGGAAAGCCGTAACAGCCGATAGCTCAATACTTGTGTCTTAGAGTCGTTATTGATAGTTTAGCAGCGCATGCAGAGAGTTCTCCATCATACTGTTTTTTGTTTGCTGATACTAGGAATGGTATTGGTTGGAGTTGGTGCACAAGCTCAGGCTCCACTTCCGGCTCCTGTACCCGGACCAATACCTTACAATCCGAAATGGGGACCTAACGATACTATCATTGTACCCATATTTGTGGTGGAAGGGGACACCTTGCCATCTGGTTGGCTTCAATATGTTTACGTAACCGCTCCCATGCCACCAGCCATGCGGAAGCGTTATGCCAAATGGACAAGACTTCGAAATGCTGTGTATGTGACCTATCCTTATGCAAGAAAGGCGGGGCATATTATCAATGATATCAATGCCAAAATGGCGAATATGCCGAAAAAGGAAAGGCGTAAGTACCTGGAAAGCAGGGAAGAAGAACTCAAGAAAGAGTTCTCCGGCCCGCTAACTAAATTATCCGTTTACCAGGGTAGGGTGCTGATGAAACTCATCAACCGCCAAACCGGTAACAACTGTTATGAACTGGTCAAAGAGTACAGAGGTGGCGTTTCCGCCCGGTTCTGGCAGACTGTAGCCTTCTTTTTTGGATCCAGTCTGAAACAGCCCTATGATCCTTCAGAAGAAGACAAAGAGATTGAACTCATCGTTCAGGAAGTAGAGCGAATGTACCAGTAACCAGCTTTGAAATTATTTACCTCCCTTTAATTCAGCCTGCAATTTTTTCAATTCCTCCCACTTGCCATTGGCGGCCAGTTTCGCCTGCTTGGGCCAGGTTGCCGGATCATGTACTTTGAATTTTGATCCTGCAGCTTCCAGTATTGCTTTTAATTTTTTGGGGGTTGCTTTGGAGAGTTGCTCAAAGTTTGCGATTTCAGCATTTTTCAGAAGTTCAGCAATCTTTTTTCCGATGCCTTCGATTTTGGTCAGATCATCTGATTTAGTAGTTGCTTTAGTCGCAGTATCAGCTTCGATCTCTTTTGCAACGGGTGCTTTTTTAGCGGTTGCTTTCTTTTCAGGAACGGTAATTACACAGTTATCAACATGATATACGGGATCAAAATTGTAATAATCTGCATTGCCATCGTTTACCCAGCGACCATCATTCAGGAAATAGCGATATTGATAGGTTTGTCCCGGTTCAAGCGTTACTGTGGCTTTGAGGGTGCCATCTTTCTGAACTTTCAATCCGATTCCCTCATTGGGATTCCAGTTATTAAAATCACCCACCAGAATCGCTTCTGTTGCTTCTCCTACAATTTCCGGACTCAGGGTAAAGGTTACTTTCGTTGCCATGATAGTTTTTTTTAATGAATAGACACCCTTAATACTGTGCCAGATAAATAGTAACCCGATATGGGCTTTGCTATTTTCCACAGCTTGTGGAAAATTCCTGCTAGAATTCCTATTTTTAGAATCCTAATCTCAAAAACAAGCAATAATGAACCGAAAACTTCGAATGGGAATGATTGGTGGTGGTAATGATGCCTTTATTGGTGCTATCCATCGCCTGGCTGCCAATATGGATGGAAAAATTGAACTCGTTTGTGGGGCCCTTAGTATCAATAAGGACATCGCCATTGAAAGTGGAAAATCACTCTTTTTAGCACCGGAGCGCACTTATACCAGTTATGATGAAATGCTGGAAAAGGAAGCTGCTTTACCAGAAGATGTTCGCATGGATTTTGTAACGATCGTGACGCCCAATTTCGCGCATTTCGCACCAGCCATGATGGCCCTCGAGAAGGGTTTTCATGTGGTAATTGAAAAGCCGATTACGTTGTCCCTGGAAGAAGCGATTGCACTGGACCAGAAAGTAAAGGAGACCGGCCTCGTTCTTTGCCTGACGCATACCTACACCGGTTATCCGATGGTGAAGGAAGCACGCAATTTGATTCAAAGCGGAAAAATAGGAAAGGTTCGTAAAGTATTTGTAGAATATCGCCAGGGCTGGCTCAGCCGCTTATCGGAGCGTGAAGGAAATGCCGGGGCAGCCTGGAGAACCGATGCAAAAAAATCAGGTAAGAGTGGTGTAATGGGCGATATTGGCACCCATGCTTTCAACCTGGCAGAATATATCAGCGGCCTGGAAGTTGCAGAGCTTTGTGCAAATTTGAATGTAGTTGTGGAAAACCGGGCCTTGGATGATGATGGTGCTGTATTGCTTAAGTTCAATTCCGGAGCCAGTGGTGTTTTGATAGCCACTCAGGTAGCGGCAGGAGAGGAGAATAATTTATCCATTCGCATTTACGGAGAATTGGGAGGTATTGAATGGCACCAGCAGGAACCGAATTCACTGCTGCTGAAATGGTACGACAAGCCGATGGAAACCCTGCGTGCAGGATCTGGATATCTGAGTGATATAGGCCGTCATAACTGTCGCACTCCGGGCGGCCACCCTGAAGGATACCTCGAAGCCTTCGCTAATATCTACCGTAATTTTTCGCTGACATTAGCAGCAAGGATCAACGGTACAAAAGTAAACGCAGATGTGGTGGAATTTCCTTCTGTAAAAGAAGGTATTCGTGGTATGGCCTTTATTGAGAACGTTGTTAAAAGCAATGAGAGCAGCGAGAAGTGGGTCAAATATGAAGTGTGAGGTATGAATTATGAAGTAGGAATTGGGGTCACTAGGAACAGTGGCTCCAATTTTTTTATGCAGTTTACTGTCTCCCTCCGCCCGTTTCCCGTCTCCATTCTTCCCTTCCTCCCTCTTCCATGCCCCTTACTTCTGACTTATTCTCCGTACAATACTCGTGGTGGAATAACCTTCCACAATTGGGTTAATGATCACCTGTCCGCCGTTTTCAATTACTTCGCGGTGACCTACCACTTGTTCTATGCGGTAATCGCCCCCTTTTACGAGCACATCCGGTAGGATGGAAACGATCAATTCATAGGGAGTATCTTCATCAAATACCACCACTGCATCTACCATGACCATAGAAGCTATCAGCAGGGCCCTGGATTCCTGGTCGTTGATTGGTCGCTCGGGACCTTTATTCAGGCGCTTGACGGAAGCATCGCTATTGATGCCTACAATCAGGATATCGGCTTCCTGTGCGGCCTGTGTGAGTGAATATATATGACCATGATGAACAATGTCGAAAACGCCATTGGTAAAAGCAATGCGTTTACCAAGAAATTTCCAAACAGCAACCTGTCGGATCAGGGCATCGCGACTATACACTTTCTGGTGAATGATACTGGCATTGCGCATATGGGTCCTATTTAGTTGTTTTATTTCGGTTGTGTACGGGAAGTAATATCAATGATACGGCACCTGCTACCAGCACCAGAACAAACTGTGCCAGCCACAGAATATACCCGAAGGCATTGCCAATCCCTTCACTTAATCCATATAAGGACATGGTTTCCTGCACCAAAATCGGATAAGCGCCCATCCCACCGGGAGTTACAATCATGCCAACGCTTCCTAAAGATAAAACAGAAAAAGAGGGTAACCATCCATATGGCTGGGTGGCCGTCATGGCATAGAACCCGATCCGTATACTTGCCAGGTAGAGAAACCAGATCAAAAAAGAATGAAACAAAAACCAACCCTTGTGCTTGAGGAAACGAATGCTATTAATGCCCTGCCAGATTCCGCCAACCACGGTTTTGATTTTTTTTACAAACCCGCTATCTGCATAGCGGCGCAGCAACCACCAAACCAGGAATAATAGAATAAACAAAATACCAAGCCCTATATAAAGCCCTTTATTGCCAGCCTTTTCGGCACTGCCGTAAAGCAATTGATTCAACAGGTCGCCCGCATATTTTCCAATAACCGAAATCTGGGAAAAAAAAGTAATGGCAAAAACCAGGATCAGGCAAAGCAGATCGAAGGCGCGTTCTGCTACAATAGTGCCAATCAATTTATCGGCGGGAACTTTTTCATATCTGCTTAAGATGGTACATTTCAGTACTTCTCCTAATCTGGGTACCCCCTGGTTGGCAAAATAGCCGATGAGAACTGCCAGGTAGGTATTGATCAGCGAAGGCTTGTAGCCCATGGGTTCCATGAGGATCTTCCAGCGGATGGCCCTGCTGAGATGGCTGACCAGTAAGGCAATGGCAACAGGCACCAACAACCAGTAATTGGTTTCGCGCATGGCGGTTTTCATTTCCTCCCAATGCTCGTCGGAAATTTTACTGAGGCTCCACCACACTAAAAAGATCGCCAGCCCCAGGAAGAAAGCATATTGAAGCAGGCTGTTGATCTTCTTTTGCATAGAACCGTTATTTATAACAAATTACCTTCTTTCGGGAAAATTACCCAGGGTTTGAATGCCTTGGCTTCTTCAAACGGCATCCGTGCATAAGATATTATGATTACCACATCCCCCACGGCGCCCTGGCGTGCAGCAGGACCATTCAGGCAGCAAACACCCGATCCACGTTTGCCTTTGATCAGGTAGGTTTCAATACGGGAGCCTGTATTCACATTTACCACCTGGATCTTTTCATGCTCGATCATATTTGCAGCTTCCATCAGGTCTTCGTCCAGGGTAAGGCTTCCGACATAGTGGAGATTGGCTTCTGTAATTGTAAGACGGTGTACTTTGGATTTAAGTATCTCGATGTCCATTTGTTCAGTTTTAAAACGGTAAAACGCTTCGCAAGGTAGGATTTTTGTTTACTTCCCGCTTTGGATTAACATATTGTCTATAAGTCGAACTTCACCCAGGTAAGCGGCAGCTAGTGTAACCACCGGCAGCTGGCCATCCCAATGTTCCAGCAGTTCAAGATTGTCAGCATTCGCCAGTGCAACATAATCCACTTTAAAACCTGCGTTCTCCAGTTTTTGTTCAGCTGCTCGTAATAACGGACTTGTTAAACCAGGCTGGAGGGTTTCGCAGATTTCTTTCAACACCAGTGATATCGTAACTGCCTGTGACCTTTGTGCAGGTGAGAGCCTGGTATTCCGGCTGCTCATGGCGAGGCCATCTGTTTCACGCAGGGTGGGGCAGGTATGCAAACGGGTAGGAATCCGGGTAAGTTCCAGCAAACGTTTTACCACCATGCATTGCTGGTAGTCTTTTTGTCCCATATAGAGATTATCAGCTTTCACTATTTCAAGCAGGCGATGCATCACCTGGCAAACTCCCTGGAAATGTCCGGGACGGTATTTGCCTTCCAAAATGGTTTCCAGAAATCCGATCCCATAATTCTGTAGGTTATAGGTTCCGTTCGGGTAAATCTCTGATACGTATGGTAAAAAAACAAGGTTGGAATTGCTTTGAATCAACAGTTCAATATCCTTTTCGAGAGTAATCGGATATTTCTCAAAATCCGATGGGTCATTGAATTGGGTGGGATTAACAAAAATGCTGCAAATAACTGTTTCATTCTCCTTTCGGGCTGCCTCCAGTAAGGACAAATGGCCCTGGTGGAGTGCTCCCATAGTAGGTACAAATCCGATACTGCGCCCCCCTTGCCGGAACTTATCCAGTGCCCGCTGAAGGGACTCCACCTGCTTAAAAAGGATCATGTGTTGCGGGTTTTAGCCGGAAAAATACTACCTTTGCACACTATTTGAATGAAAAAACAGAAGGTTTTCACCAATAGTAACCGATCAAATGTCAACAAAGAAAAGAATTTTATTCATTGCTAACGAGATGTCGCCGTACCTGGAACTGACAGAATTTTCTGAAATGGTGAACAGGCTGGCAATCAAATCGAACGATAATGGCTTTGAAGTGCGTTGCATTATGCCAAGGTTTGGAACCATCAATGAGCGTCGCCATCGTTTGCACGAAGTAGTTCGTCTTTCGGGAATTAATGTATCGGTTGATAACGATGATTTTCCCCTTCAGATTAAAGTAGCTTCTTTACCCAATGCCCGTTTGCAGGTTTATTTCCTGGACAACGAGGACCTGTTCAAGCGTAAATTTGTTTTCCACGATGAAAAGGAAGAATGGTTTGAAGACAATAGCCTGCGGACCATCTTTTTCTGTAAAGGAGCATTGGAAACCGTTAAAAAATTCGGATGGCCTCCTGATATCATTCATTGCAGTGGATGGATGAGTGGATTGATTCCGCTGTATCTGAAAACTGCCTATAAAAAAGAGCCGGTATTCAGCCACAGTAAAACGGTATTTACAATTGGACAGAATACGTTCAAGGAAAAGCTGGGACCGGATTTTATGAAGCAGGCCATC
>JALOMU010000107.1 GCA_025455285.1 Flavihumibacter sp. | reverse complement strand
AGAAGTTACTGTATTGGATGCTGTAGCGCTTAAGGATATCTGTTACCTTATTCCCTGTCCGAAATCACCACACGGGTGTGATGTGGACCCAACTGGTGAATACATTGTAGGTTCTGGTAAACTGGCTGCCCTGATCCCTGTATTCTCCTACACTAAAATGCAGAAAGCAATTGCTGCAAAAGCATTTGAAGGCGAATATGAAGGTATACCGGTGATCAAGTACGAAGAAGCCCTTCATGGTGAGGTTCAGAAGCCAGGCCTCGGTCCTTTGCACACTGAATTCGACGGTAAAGGAAATGCCTATACTTCTTTCTTTGTATCATCAGAAATCGTCAAGTGGAACATTAAAGATCTGAAAGTGTTGGATCGTGCTCCCACTTTCTATTCCATCGGTCACCTGAGCATTCCTGGTGGCGATAGCAAAAAACCCAGTCCTAAATATGTGGTAGGTTATAATAAAATCACTAAAGACCGCTATCTGCCTACCGGACCTGAGCTGGCTCAAAGTGCACAGATTTACGATATCAGCGGCGACAAAATGCAACTGATCAATGACTTCCCCACTATTGGTGAACCACACTACGCACAATCCGCTCCTGCAGAACTGATCAGCAAGAATTCTGTGAAAATCTTCAAGATTGAAGAAAATAAGCACCCTTATGTTGCCAAAGGCGAGAAAGAAAGCAAAGTGGTTCGGGAAGGCAACAAAGTACATGTGTACATTACTGCCATTCGTTCTCACTTCTCTCCGGATAATATTGAAGGAGTGAAAGTTGGTGATGAAGTATACTTCCACGTAACCAACCTCGAACAGGATTGGGACGTACCACACGGCTTTGCAGTAAAAGGCGCCAATAACGCTGAGTTATTGATCATGCCTGGTGAAACACAAACCCTCAAATGGGTACCTGAAAAAACCGGCATCTTCCCGATTTACTGTACAGACTTCTGTAGTGCCCTGCACCAGGAAATGTCAGGTTATGTTCGGGTAAGTCCGAAAGGATCCAATGTTCCACTGACCTTTAGCCTTGGAAAAAACAGTTCCGATGCGTTGTCAAAAGAGAATAATAGCAATGGCCACTAATAAATTGAGAAGGCAGGTACGGCCTGCCTTCTCTTTAAAACACCGATCATGAACACAAGGTTATCTCCAATTTCCCGAATCATCAGCCTGGTATCTGCAATTGCGTTGGCACTGGTATTTTTTCTTCCGATCTGGAGAATTGACCTGGTTGCACCACAATACCCTGAAGGTCTTTTTCTGCAGATCCATGCAGGTAAAATTGGAGGCGATATAGATGTGATCAATGGACTCAATCACTATATCGGGATGAAACATATTGAAGAAAAAGACTTTGTTGAATTCCAGGTACTACCCTATATTATCCTCACCCTTGCCGCATTTGGATTACTAACAGCAATCATTAATCGTAAATGGTTTTATTTCACATGGTTTGGATTTCTCTTGTTATTTGGCATTGTAGCAATGCTTGATTTTTATCACTGGCTTTATAATTACGGACACAACCTGGATCCGGCTGCCGCTATTAAGGTACCCGGACAATCCTATCAGCCCCCCTTGCTCGGCTACAAACAGTTACTCAATTTCGGGGCCTATTCAATGCCCGATATCGGGGGATGGATCTTTGTAGTGGTGGGCGTATTACTGCTGATCGGAGGATGGTTGGAATTTAAAGCCCTCCGAAAAAAACGCAGTATCGGACCTGCATTTCTCTTACTGCTGACCAGCAGCTTTTTCTTCGCTGGCTGTGCCAGTGGACCTCAACCAATACCCTATGGCAAGCAGGAATGCAATTATTGTAAAATGACATTGATGAATCAACAATTTGGCACCGAATTGCTTTCCGATAAAGGCAAGCCATATTATTTCGATGACATTACCTGTCTAATTGAGTATATCCGTGAAGGTTCTCCCGGCACTACAAGAACTTACCAGGCATACATGAGTGATTATGAACGTCCGGGGAACTTGTTGGAATTGGATAAGGCTTTTCTCTATCAGTCGGATCAAATTCGGGGTCCTATGGGTGGCACAATTGCTGCTTTCTCTTCAACTGCTGCAAGACAACAATTTAGTACCTCCAAACCCGGAAAAAATACAACCTGGAAAGAACAAGTTCAGCCATGATTCGTCTCCTTTATATAATTATTTGTGCACAGTTGGTAGTACTACTGCCGGCACAGGCAGCTGAACACCTGGTGAAATCCGGAGAGTCGATTCAGGCTGCCATCAATAAAGCATCCAAAGGTGATCTGATAAAAGTTATGCCTGGCACGTACCGGGAGAGAGGAATAATAATTAATAAACAACTAGTATTGCAGGGAATTGGTTACCCGGTATTGGATGGTGAGAAGAAATACGAAGTAGTAACTATTACTGCAGACCATGTGGTAGTGCAGGGATTCGAAATCATTCGGTCCGGTTATAGCAGCATGGATGAACTGGCAGCCGTACGAATCAAGCAGGCCTCCTATGTGGGCCTTCGAAATAACCGGTTACGGGAAAATTTTTTTGGTATTTATTGCCAGCATGCCTCCTTCAGCCTGATCGCCAACAATGATATCACCAGCACGGGTGGCAGTGAACTGGAAGCAGGCAATGGCATACATGCCTGGAAAAGTGACCATCTCGTTATTGATGGAAATTTCATCAGCGGGCATCGGGATGGAATCTATTTTGAATTTGTAACCGAGTCTACTATTACCAACAACAAAAGTCATCGGAATATCCGGTATGGATTACATTTTATGTTCTCTCACCAGGATATTTATACCAATAATACATTCAGTGAAAATGGCGCAGGTGTTGCGGTTATGTACAGCCGGCAGGTAACAATGATTCGCAATCATTTCCTCGATAACTGGGGTAGCGCAGCTTATGGAATTTTGCTTAAGGATATTTCAGACAGCTATGCGGCATATAATGAATTTTCCCGCAATACGGCTGCCATCTACATGGAAGGATCCAGCCGACTGACCATTTTCGCCAATCAATTTTTGCAGAATGGATATGGCATTCGCATCCAGGCATCCTGTGATAATAATGTTATTCGTAAAAATAACTTCATCGCCAACAGCTTTGATATTGCCACTAACGGAAGCCTGGTATTAAACAGTTTTAATGAAAATTACTGGGACAAATACGAAGGGTATGATTTAAACCGGGATGGTTCGGGTGATGTCCCTTACCGCCCCCTCAGCCTTTTTGCCCTGATAGTAGAACGTAACAACAGTGCCATGATGTTATTTCGCAGCCCCATGGTGGGTTTATTGGAAAAAGCGGAAAAAATCATGCCCGGTATCACTCCGGAAAAACTGAAAGACGATCAACCCAGTATGAAACCCTTCCCGCTATGATTATCGCAACCAATGTACAGAAAAAGTTCGGGCGACTGGTAGCTCTTGACAGCATCAGCCTGAGTTGTAATAAAGGACAAACCATCGCTCTGATCGGGCCAAATGGTTCGGGCAAAACCACCTTTATCAAATGCCTGTTGGGTATGGTTATTCCCGATAGTGGTTTTATAACCGTTAACCAGGAAAATATACATCGTACCTGGGAATACCGGCAACATATTGGGTATATGCCCCAAATCAGCCGTTTCCCCGATAATATGACCATTGAACAGGTCATTGACATGGTGAGGGACATTCGGTATAAACCCGGACAGCAACTGGATGAAGAATTAATAGAAGCATTTGATCTGACTCGTATGTATGGCAAACGCATGAGAACACTATCAGGCGGAACACGCCAGAAAGTGAGTGCCTGCCTTGCTTTTTTATTCAAGCCGGATATCCTCATTCTGGATGAGCCAACTGCCGGACTTGATCCGGTTGCAAGCGAAATCCTGAAAGCCAAAATTTTAAAAGAAAAAGCAAAGGGAAAACTGACCCTTATCACTTCCCATGTACTAAGTGACCTGGACGACCTGGTATCGGAGCTTATTTATCTGCAGGAAGGGCAACTCCGATTTCATGAATCGGTTGCTGAATTGCAGAAAAAAACCGGCGAAGCCAAACTGAATAGAGTAATGGCACAAATCATGTTACAGAAAACGGCCCAACGATGAAAAAGATTATTAAATACAGCCTGCTCGATATTTTACGGAATCGTGTAATCCTGGCATATACAGCTTTGCTGGCTGTTGTGAGCATCAGTTTATTCATGATGGAAGACAACCCAGCAAAGGCGGTCATGAGCCTTATGAATATCAGTTTACTGATTGTGCCGCTTGTGAGTAGCATTTTCTGTACCATCTATTTGTATAACAGTGCTGAATTCATTGAATTACTGGTTGCTCAGCCAATCCGTCGATCGCGCTTGCTTTGGGGTGTTTACCTTGGCATGATTACCGCATTACTGATCGCCCTGATCATGGGAATAGGGTTACCTCTTTTGATACTACAACCCACTGTATCCGGACTCAGTCTTTTTCTTACAAGTGCAGCACTGACCATTGTGTTTTCCTCGCTGGCTACTCTTTCGGCTGTGCTTACCCGTGATAAAGCAAAAGGTATCGGTGTTTCACTTTTGCTTTGGTTCTATTTCACTTTCATATATGATGGAATAGTATTGCTCGTTTTGTTCCAGATGGCTGACTATCCTCTGGAAACAACCATGATTGGTATGAGTATGCTGAACCCCATTGACCTGGGTAGAATCGGAATGTTGTTACAGCTCGACATTTCTGCCATGATGGGATTAACCGGAGCCTTGTTCCAGGACTTCTTTGGAAATGGATTTGGAGCCATACTGGTAATATTGGTAATGATTGGCTGGATGACTATCCCTGTCCTATTTGCGATTCGTAGGTTTAAAAACAAGGACCTTTAAACAACTGCATCCAGATGAAAAAAGATATTACTAACCGTTCGGATATTGAATTGTTGATCAATCGTTTTTATGAACAGGTAAAAACAAATGATCGGATCGGGCATTTTTTTACTACAGACAGGAAAGTAATTTGGGAACACCATCTGCCAATTATGTATAATTTCTGGGAAAATATTTTGTTTTATACCGGGCAATACAATGGAAATCCAATGGCGGTGCATAAACAATTACACCAGGAATTTCCGTTAAAGAGGGAAGATTTTTCGGAATGGCTACAGCTGTTTAAAAACACAGCAGATGAGTTATTTGAGGGAGAGAATACGGAATTAATAAAACAACGAGCGCAATCAATTGCGCTCGTTATGGAACTTAAAATTGTTCATGGTAACAACACCTCATCAATCACATGAATGATGCCGTTACTAGCTGGTACTGAAGCCAGAATGGTTGATTTACCGTTCACCATCACTTTTCCATCTTTTACTGAAATCGTGATATTACCACCATTTGCCTGACCCAATACCTGACCATCGTTCATCAGGTCGGTTTTAATTACGCCTACATACACATGGTACTGAAGAATATTTTCCAGGTCAGCTTTGCTGGACGGTTGCATCAATTTATCCAATGTTCCGGCGGGCAATTTGTCAAATGCTGCATTCGTGGGAGCAAAAACGGTAAAGGGACCAGCGTTGGAAAGCACATCTACCAATCCGGCAGCCTGTACCGCTTTCACCAGGGTAGAATGATCTGCACTACCAATTGCCACTTTTACCACGTCTTTCTGGGAATCATCGTCCTTAACGGCAGACTGTCCGCCTAGCGGTGTTTCAACGGCAGCTGCAGCATTGTCAGAAGCGGCCTGGTCGCCGCAGGAATGCATCAGTAGGGATGCGCCAATCAGGAGGGGAATCCAATTTCTCATACTGTTATTTTTAGGGTGTATTGAATTATCTAAACTATTACACCCGGCTTATATCTATTATGATTCTGGTCATAACAAAAAAAAGCAGGTAGTAGAAACTACCCGCGTTCACACACATGAGAAATAAAGAAATTTTTATTGCATATGCACTTCGTGCAAAGGATGCTTATTTATAAGTTGAAGCAGTTTAGCCTGCATATTTTCGTTGCGATGGTTGTACCTGAATTCACATTCCTTGATATGCAGGTAGAGGGTGTTCCGGTTTACACCGCGAAATTTCATCAGTCTGTTACGGGTTAAACCCCAAAAGCCTGAAATTTCATCACCATTGGTAGTAGCTCCCGTTGCCAACATATCTCTCCTGTATAACCTCCAGCTGTTAAAATCAGCAACTGCCTGAATACTCTGCATCTCTAAACCTGGCTGGCCATTGTGCTGCTTTTGCCAGTTCAGTAAATGTTCTTTTGTTATGTTCTCCAATCCGGTCGCATATACCTGACCGTTATATCGTGTAAATCCAAAATACGAGGTTTTGGG
>JALOMU010000106.1 GCA_025455285.1 Flavihumibacter sp. | reverse complement strand
TACAAAAGATTATGATGCAATGTTAGCAGAGTGTGAACCGGGTAAATATGATTGGGGTCATATTTCAAGAGGAATTACCCTAAACTGATGAAGATCATATGAATAAGTGATTGCAGTCACCGATAACCCTGACAAACTCAAGCGGATTCAGTACATTTATCATGATTCTGCTGGCCCCCCGTGAATAGATTTGTTGAACGAAATGCCAAACAACATGTCAACAGCGTTCATTTCCGAGGAAACATTGCTGAGTTATGGTGCCACCTATAAGAAGGTAAATAAAGGAGACCTGATCTTCATGGAAGGTGGTACTGCCTGTTTTTATTATCAATTAGTAGAGGGCCGGGTTCGTTGGGTAAACATCAATGAAGATGGCCGCGAATTTATTCAGGTGATGATTGAGCCTGGTGAATCCTTCGGAGAATTTCCTCTATTTGACGATCAGCCATATGCCGCTTCTGCTATTGCGGATGATGATTGTGTACTACTTCGTTTGCACAAGACCAATTTTCACCAGATGCTCCGGAGTAACTACGATATCCATTTTAACTTTACCAGACTGTTGGTGTCAAGGCTTCGTTTTAAATTCCTGACATTACGGGAATTGGCTTATAATAATCCGGAGCAGCGGATCTCTACCATGCTGAACTATTACAAGCGGTTGCGGGGCATTGAACAGAAACCCTGCAAGTTGCACCTTACCCGTCAGCAATTGGCGGATATGACTGGTTTAAGGGTTGAAACGGTAATACGCACTATTCGAACCCTGCATGAAAGAGGAAGGCTGACCATCCAGCGAGGAAAAGTTTTTTATTAAAATAACCTGATTGCGATCATCTTTTTTGTTGGTTTCACAGTGTTCTTTTGCAGCAAAAACCGGTATGAATGCAACGGCAAACAAGTGGATCCGGCTGGCTTTGTTTAATCTGCTGCTAGTAGCGTTGGCGGGGCTGGTATTGCGATTGAAAATATTGTTACCCATACCCTGGATTCACCACAAACATTTATTACATGCTCATTCTCATTTTGCTTTTGCAGGATGGATCAGTCTCTTTTTGATGGGTGCGATCATTGGTCTCTTACCGGAGCAGAAAGCAAAAACCTATAACACCTTATTGGTTATTTATACCGTTACCGCCTATGGAATGTTATTGAGTTTTCCTTTTCAGGGATATGGACCGATATCCATCTTTTTTTCCACCGCTTCCGTTCTGGCTGGCTGGTGGTTTGCTTACAAAGTCTGGAAGGAAGAATTGCTTGCCCAATCAGGGCAATTGGTATTTCGGTTGATCCGGTGGTCGGTACTTTTTCTTGTATTATCTTCCCTGGGAACTTTTTACCTGGCCTGGCTGATGGGCAATCATATTAATAAAGCGGAACTCTATTTTGGTGCCGTTTATTTTTACCTTCATTTTCAGTACAATGGCTGGTTTCTCTTCGGGGTATTGGCGCTGGTGGTTTCCCGGCTTTCACCAGACGCACAGAGTCGCCTGGTTAAACTGTTGATCGGGTTGGCATGGGTATCGATCCCTTCCTATTTCCTGTCGGCTCTATGGATGAGATTACCCTTGTGGATGTTGACTGCTGCCTGGATAGCCGCCCTGCTTCAACCAGTTTTGGTTGTATTTATTTTGCGGATAGTTTATCCTGCGGTAAAGAATACCATTCAACACAGAGGACTACAGCAGATCTGGTTTTTATCGCTGGTGGCCTTTGGTATCAAGATTCTCCTCCAGAGCTTGTCGATTATTCCTGGTTTGAGCAGTTATGCATTTGCTTACAGACCCGTAGTGATTGGTTATCTGCACCTGGTTTTATTGGGATTTGTGAGTTTATTCCTGCTGGGCTGGATGATGGAGAAAAACCTGCTGCCGATGCGTGGAGGACAATTGAGTAACTGGTGCCGGTTATTGATTGCAGGAATTTTACTGACAGAACTTACGTTAATGGCCCAGGGAATTACTGCCATGTTTTACTGGGCGATTCCTTATACCAATGAAATGTTACTGTTAGCAGCAATCTGTTTATTCCTGGGTATTGCCGGGATGAATTGGGAAAGCAGGAGATCGGCGAGTGCAGGTTTCCCTATCTCCGCTGGCCTGCAGCATGCCCGATGATTTGTACCCCAAAACGATTTTTAATGCTGTCAATCGCCTGGTAAAGGCGGATGGATTCCTGGCTGTCTTCAAACAAATTGATCTGATGATTGCCTGGTATCAGGTGCGTGAAACGCACACCAATGAGCCGCACCAATAAGCGACGGTCATATAATGCAGCAAATAATTGTTTAACAGTTGATATGAGTATATGATCCGCACTGCTGTAAGGTATAGATACTTGTTTGGTATGAGTATCAAAATTGGCATACCGGATTTTGACGGTGACACAACCGGTCAGTTTATTTTGCTGGCGCAATTCATAAGTGATTTTTTCGGTTAACCGTATCAGTTCCTGCTGGAGAAACTGCATATCAATCGTATCATTTGAAAAAGTTTCTTCACTAGAAATGGATTTCTGCTCACGGTATGGTACAACCGGAGAATTATCCATTCCCTGTGCCTTTTTCCAAAGATCCAGTCCGCTTTTTCCCATCAGGTTATGCAGGAGTCGCACAGGTATTTCACTCAGCGTTTTGATCGTTTCAACTCCCATTCGATTCAAAAGCTGGGTCGTTTCTTTTCCAACTCCCGGCATCTTTTGCACGGCGAGCGGTGCGAGAAAGGACTTCTCATTACCAAAAGGTATTTCCAATTGCCCGTTGGGTTTTACTTCATTGGTGCCTACTTTACTAATTAGTTTGTTGCTGGCCAGTGCATAGGAGATGGGCAAGCCACTTTCTTTAAAAATTGTTTTTTTTAATTCGGCCGTGAACAGGCTGGATTTTTCAAAAACCGGAACTTTTTCGGCAATGATACTGGTGATGAGTTTAGAATAATAACTGTATTGTTCCATATCGCCACTTATGATTATAGCCTGCGGACATAAGCGCCGGGCCAGTTTCATTGGCATCGCGCTGTGAATGCCAAAACTGCGCGCTTCGTAACTGCAGGCTGCAACCACCCCACGGTCACCGGATCCTCCCACAATCAGTGGCTTTCCCCGTAATGCAGTATTGCGCAGGCATTCAACCGATACAAAAAAGGCATCGAGATCAAGGTGGGCGATATGGCGGGCATGGAACATAAAGAAGTGAAAGGTGAAAGGTGAAAGGTGAAACGTGAGATGTGAGACGTGAGACGTGAGAAACAGTTAACCTGTGGGTGGGAGGAGTTGGGGAAATGCTTCCAGCGGGGAGTTGCGGGGTTTGAGCCCGATTTTTTGTAGGTAAGAGACTTCGAGGTTGAGTACGCCAAAATCTTCCGCTACAATTCCGGTGAGTGCATAAAATCCATTTCCCTGCAAGGGATAACGTTGAAGACAATCCGGAAAGTGAATGGTATCAAGCCAGTTGAGTGCTGCATCTATGAAAGTGCCGAAACACATGAGGTCCCCTTTGATTGTTCGTACCGGCTTGTAGGTAATGAGATAACCCAGAACAGTAATTTTTTGACCTTTATACTGCTCAAGATATGCTGCAGGAACGTATTGATCCAGATCGGTATCGGCCAATGGAAAAGGATTGGAAAGGGGGAAATCAAGCAGTTCCATCTCATCGTATAAATCTTCCAGCGGATAAGCAGGTAGTTCCGGTAGCTGGAAACTAACAGGTGCTTCTTCAAACAACGCCGGGTGAAACTGTTTTTCCTTTGATTTACCAGGCTCCTGCCAGAGATTGGCTTCCCAAAGCAGTTCTTTTTTACTTTTTCCTGTGAAACGAAAGGCATTCAAACGGATCAGGCAGTTTAATGATTCTTTCCCGATGCCGCTGCGTTCCACCAGGTCTGCCAGGCTTTTGTAGGATCCCCCCCTTTTTCTTTCTTCAATCATGTTTTCTGCTGCTTTCTGTTCCAATGATTTGATATGAATAAATCCGGTATATACATCCTGTCCTTTTATGCAGGTATACCAGTCGCTGTTGTTGACACAGGGTGCATGAATGGTGGCTCCGGTTTTGGAGAGTTCGTAGAAATATAACTCGCGACTGTAAAACCCTCCAAAATTATTGATCACAGCAATCATGAACTCCTGCGGGTAATAGGTTTTTAGATAAAGGCTCTGGTAACTCTCCACTGCAAAAGAAGCTGAATGTGCTTTGGAAAAACTGTATCCTCCAAAACTCTCTATTTGTCGCCATACCTCGGCTACTACCGCCGGATCATAACCACGTTCCTTACAATTGGAAAAGAAGTTTTCTTTGATGCGAATCATCTCCTGATTACCTCTGTATTTTCCGCTCATGGCCCTGCGCAGGATATCGGCTTCTCCCATATCAATACCGGCAAAATGATGGGCAACCTTTATCACATCTTCCTGATATACCATGACTCCATAGGTTTCTGCGAGCAATTCCTTCATGATAGGATGAATGTATTCGAAGGAGTCGGGTTTGTGGTAACGTTCGATATAAGCTTTCATCATGCCGCTGCTGGCTACTCCGGGGCGTATAATGGAACTCGCAGCTACTAGTGTGAGGTAATCATCGCATTCCAGCTTTTTGAGTAACTGTCGCATAGCCGGACTCTCAATATAAAAACAACCAATCGTTTGAACGGAACGGATCTGGTTTCGAACGCCCGGATCTTTTTTGAATTTTTCAATCTCGTGAATATTAATGCTGATGTTTTTGTTTTCTTGTACGATGCGTATCGCTTCCTTGATATGACCCAATCCCCGTTGACTCAGAATATCCAATTTGAACAAACCGATCTGTTCGGCTACGAACATGTCAATTTGTGCAGTTGGAAATCCCTTGGGAGGCATAAAAACTCCTGTGTACTGATAGATAGATGCTTCACTGATCAACATGCCACCGGGGTGTATGCTGAGGTGGTTGGGAAAGTTTTTAAGCAACTGTCCGTATTGCAGGATGAGCTGCTGAATCTTATCTTCTGCTTTTGTCGGATCAAAACCAGAAGAACGTGAATAATAGCCTTTGGTTGCCAACTGATCAATTTCTCCTTTCGGTAATCCGAACACTTTTCCCAATTCACGAATCAATGCATTGTATTGAAAGGTGGTAACCATGCCAAGTAGGGCAACCTGTTTTTTGCCATATCGTTTGAAGACATAGTCAATTACATCATCGCGATCAAGCCAGGAAAAGTCAATATCAAAATCAGGCGGACTGGTGCGATGTGGGTTGAGGAATCGTTCGAAATAAAGATCGAGTTCAATGGGGTTCACATCCGTGATCTGTAGGCAGAAAGCAACAATGGAGTTAGCACCACTGCCTCTTCCTACATAAAAATAACCACGGTTTTGTGCATAGCGGATGATATCCCAGGTGATTAGGAAATAGGAGTTGAAGCCTAACTGATTGATGATGGCCAATTCTTTTTTAACCCGTTCAATTGCGGTTTTATTTCGTCTGCCATAACGTAGTACACAGCCATCCATCGCTAATTTTTCCAACAGCATACGATCGTCTTCAGGCGTGGAGCTAAATGTCTTTTTGTTTTTATCAGTGTGGAGCTCCATTTCAATAGAACAGGCTTCCATCAATCGATAGGTATTGGTAATAATGAAGGGATATTGAGCAAATGCTTTCAGTATTTTTTCCGGCGACTGGAAGATCTCTATTTCTCCGGCCTGGAGTTCAGGATTAAGTCTGGATAAAAGTACATTGTTGTCAATGGCTCTTAAAAGGCGGTGGGCATTGAAAAAACGTTTGTTTATAAAACTAACCGGCTGTAAAACAATGAGTTTATGGCGATAACGGTCAATAGGAAAGCTAAAAAATTTAGTAATTTGGTCCGTGCGAATGCCAATCCATTCGTTATTCGCTAATTTTTCAGGATAGAAGGATGTTATGGAATAGATGATTGCAACGTTTTCAGGCTGCGGAAAAAACGTCTCTAAACCTGGGTTCTCCGGAAATGCCCGTTCTTCCTGAAGATGAAAGGAGAGAAATTGGTTGATCTGTTCAAAGCCACTTAAATTGAGTGCGAGTAAAATATAACAGAACTTATCTCTATTCCGGATTTCCACGCCTAGTATAGGTTTGATGTTTTTTTTCAGGCATAAACTGTAAAAATCCCAGGCATCTGAAACATTGTTGATATTGGTTAGTGCGAGTGATTCAATCCCATTTTTTTCAGCGAGATCTACCAATTCCTGGGTTGAAAAGGTGCCGTATCGAAGGCTGAAATAGGTTTTGCAGTTGAGGTACATGGTAAGTTTCTTTCGTGAAAGTCAGGCGGTAAAAATACTAAAAAAATTAGCAATTTAAAAGTTGATTTGTGATGGAGGTTACAAAATGAGAGTATACAACTGAATAGCTTTGAATCATGAAAAAGATCCTGGTATTTGTATTAACTGGCTGGCTGGCTGGTTGTACGTTGCAAAGAGACCCTGCAGGGGAAACTACCGCTGGTATAACTCCGGCCGCAGCAGTTGATCGGCTACTGGAAGGCAACAACCGATACATGCGCTATGAACCTATTCATCCGGATGAATCCCGGTCCAGGAGAAAGGAGTTGACGAAAGGACAGCATCCGTATGCGGTGGTTGTTACCTGTTCTGATAGCCGGGTTTCACCTGAATTGGTTTTTGACCAGGGACTGGGTGATCTTTTCGTGATTCGTACAGCAGGTAATATCATGGGAGATATTGAACTGGGCAGTATAGAATATGCAGTCCAACATTTGAATGTGCCATTGATAATGGTAGTTGGTCATGAAGGATGTGGAGCGATTGGTGCATATCTGAAAGGAGAGCATGCATCGGGACATCTGAAAACAATTGTAGACAGCATCGCTGCTGAGAGCGAAATAAAGGCCTTGCAGGTTAAGGGTGATCAGATACTTGATCATTTTGTAAAAGCCAATATTCAGCATGGCGTTCGGGAAATTATTCAATCCTCACCGGTGATCAGGGAACGGATAGCCAGCGGCTCTCTTACTGTTATGGGGGCCTGTGAAAGGCTGGAAAATGGAAAAGTGGTACCGCTGAATAGCAACTGATAACAGGTTTTTCTCAATTAATACAGCTGGTAGTTTGTACTGTTTTTCTGTTGATTGATCTTGCCTGAAAATTTCAGGGATGAGTGTTTGTATTGAAAACAAATTAACGGGACAACGAATTGTTTTTCTGATAGAGGGCAGAGGTGAGGAACAACTGGTAATGCGTATGTCGTACAGAGGTAAAGGAATAGCTCCACCCTTGCATTATCATATTGCCCAGCAGGAAAAGTTTTCTGTTATCAGTGGAGAATTGATGTTGTATCACGAGGGTAAACTGGACCGGATTGAAGCAGGTAATTCCTTCCAAGTTGAACCCTTTCAGGAACATGCGATGTGGAATGCGCAGGAAGGTTGTACTGAATTGGATTGGATGGTATATCCCGCACTGAATACTGCCGGTTTTTTAAGAGAAAGTTTTGCAATGGCCAATAAGCAATTTGATATGGAGAAAAGGGAGCTTAGTTTAAAACATAAAATCGGGTTGGCTTATAAGTATAAGCAGGAGATCAGATTGAAGTCTGTTCCTTTGTTTCTGGTTCGCTTTCTGCATGCCTTGCTATTCCCAAAAAAACATTTTGGCAACATTTCCCGCAGAACTGATTTCCATGCAGAAAGAATTATGCAATAGCGGGTATAGTCGCAGCAGGGAAGAGCTGGTATTTACAAACTGCGGTTAGCTGATAGGCTTTTTCCCGGTTATAAAGTTGTTGAGTGTTTAATTGATCCGGTTGTATGGAATCAAGTTCCAGCTCAATTTTATCGAGGAACCGTTTCGTAACGTATCCGTTTACTTTGTGTTCTTTCAGACTCCTGATCGCCGCATTGAAATAGCGGGTGACATGATCTGTTGTTGGAGCCTGCAAAATTTTACTAACCAGTTTACACCTGTAGTCATCCAAGTTTTTAGCCATAACAGTACCAAATGGTTTTACAGTTTAACCCAAAATTTTAATTGATCATTTATTTCTGTGGCTACCAGTTGGAAAGAGGGAGGGATTTCCGTTTCCAGACTATGGTATGTAACCAAACGGGTACCTTCAGGGGCTTTGCACAATTGTTTATAAAGATAATGACTGTAGTAATTGAATAAATCGCTTGAAAAAGAAATTTGATCATCTATTTTTTCACTGTCTACGATATACTCGTAAAAAGAATTATAAAAATAAAAGTGATCGAAGTCCTTGAAATTCAAGTCGGTAATGTTTCCATGCAAAAACTCAACATTCCTTAGTCCGGTTTTTTCAAGGGCCTTGTTGGCATATTCTACCAGATTGCGACGTTGTTCGATTCCCGTGAATTTACCCTGGGCGCATTCTCTGGCAGCTGCCAGGCAGAACTTTCCCGCTCCGCTTCCAATATCAAGTATTCGGTCCCCTGGTTGGGTCACCAGGAAGCGGGCAGCTTTTCTGGCTACCAGCAAGGGAGTCCAGTGCCTTCTGGCCATTTGGCTGAGCTCAACCGGATACAAGGTATGGAAAGCCGGATCGTCCTTAAACCACATTGAATAAAGGTACGAAATCTATTTTAAGGAGTTTTTGCATTGGGGGGCGCTGTAATTTTCCATCCAATCCGTTGACCTGCAGGGGTTTTAACCTGGTAAGCAACCAGAAATGCATCTTCCAGCGGCAGAATTACCGGGTAGGCAGCCATCTCCTCTGGAGAGGTCAGGGCTAATTTGCCAATCGTTTTGCCCTCCCTGCTTTTCCATTCCATTCCAATTCCGGTTGCGGGTGTTTCACCTGTCCGTAGTACTTCATCCCATACAATTCCGATCAACTGATTGGCCAGTGTATTCATTTGTGGATGCCTTGCTGATTCGCTTAGGGTGGTAAAACCAGTAAAACTGCCACCGTTATCTGTACTGCTGGTAAAGTAAGTTGCTTTCTTCGGTGAGGCGGAATACCACGCAAAATGAAGACCAGTTTGATTGATGGTCATGGTCGGGCCTGTATGCGGACAGGTTTTTACGATCCAGTTATCCTCATGAATGCGTTTTGGTGTGCTGAATATTTTACCTCCGTCTGTAGATACCTGGTGCACCATATCTCGAATGGAGTCCTGAAGGATAGCGCGGTAAACTACATGAATCCGGTTTTGTGGATCAATCAGCAATTTGGTGCGGCAGCATTGGCAGGTTGTTTC
>JALOMU010000105.1 GCA_025455285.1 Flavihumibacter sp. | reverse complement strand
ATATATCTCATGCATACCAGCCAGCACAGCAATCAGCGCCAATATACCCAATAGCGCCAACTGAATATTTTTAACGGCTTTTTTACCCAGACTGATCATCACCGCCAACACCACAGATAATACGGCGGGTTTGATCCCATAAATAAAAGGCGCTACTTCCGGTAATTGCCCGTATCGCTGATAGGCCCAGGCAAGCAAACCGGTTATCAACACCGCAGGAACAATAAAGCAAACACCCGCAACCACCAATCCCTTCCAACCTGCCCGTTCATGCCCGCAGTGCATCGTCATTTCTGTGGAATTGGGCCCGGGTATCAGGTTGGTAGCACCTACCAGATCCAGGAAATGTTGCGTGCTCATCCAGTTGCGCTTGCGCACCACTTCTTCTTCCATCATGGCAATATGCACAGCCGGACCACCAAACCCGATTACTCCAAGTTTCAGAAATACAAGTGCCACTTCGGTTAGCCGTTGCCGTTGGTTTGATGCCGGACTGACTGTTGAATGCTGCTCCATAACAGCCGCTAAAATACTAAAGCCCTGCTTTTGACGGTTCTGAAAACCCGATAATAAGATTCAAAAAAAGATTTCTTCCCATACGGGGTATCCTGTTCCAATCAGAAAATGTGGTATAATACCGATTGAACAGGTTTTCCACGCCACTTCTTACCTGAAAACTATTTTTCTTCCATTTAAACTGGTATCCGGCCCCCAGGCTTGCGATGGAATATGCGGGTGCAGCAGTTTCACCAAATAGTGGGCTGTACTTCGATTGTTTTACCGCCCCATCCAGGCTGGCCTCTGCAGAGAACGCATTGCTGGTATATTGCAAACGAACGCCATAAGAAAATGGCTGCATCATTGGTAAATCTAGCTGCTCATTCGTAAATCCTCTGCGGTAAATTGCCTTTCCGGAAACCGATAAACCGGAAACAATACCATAACTGGCATTCAAACTGGTGGAGTAAACTGTTGAAAATGGAACCTGTTCATAAATTTTGATGCCGGCCGCCCCAATTGTCATGGGTATCAATCCGGGGGATGGCATTCCTACAATATAATTTCGGATCTGAAACCAACTACCCTGCCATTTCAAACTAAACCGATCCGTTGCAAAGGCAACAGTTCCGTTCAATGAAAATGATTGCTCATTTTTTAAACCGGGATTTCCGATATAATCAAACCGATCAAAACTGTTAAACAGATAAAATCCATACCCTTCCGAAACACTGGGTGCACGTTCGCTGTAGGAAGCCCCAAACGAAAATCGCCAGTTGCCGGGATGGTACTGCAAATTCGATCCGAAATTTTTCAACAATCGGTTTTTCACAGACTGCATATCCGGGTAAAATATTTGTAGTGATTTAACTCCGGATTCATCTTTTAATTGATGCTGCTGAAAAGCAACACCGGCTGAACTGTTGAGTGTCCATTGGCGGTGTAACTGAAAATTATCCTCCATAAAAAGTCCGGCATACCAGGTATGCACATCTGGCCAGGTTAGCATAAACATCTCCTTTTCATTCGGATCATTTGGGTACATGGTCATCTCCGCAAGCGATCGGTTATGATGTGCGCTGGCAGTTAGTTTAAATTGATGACGGGATGATTTTCCATCAATTCGGCTATACATCCCCGTTGTTGTACTCCAGCCGGGCATATCCATTCTGATTGGAACAACCGGACGTTTCGTATCATCCATTACATGGGTTACCTTGTTGTGGTAAATTTTAGTTTCCCATCCCTGCCAGGTGTTTGACAGGTGATGACGGGTATACCCAATAGAGGCAATAACTGCTTTTGCGCTGGATACATCCATCGGAAGTGCGGGGTATCCGATATCGCGTGCATCATCATAAATAACAGAAGCTTCCACCTGCTGATGCTCATTCAACTTATATCCTGCAGCTGCAGACAGATTGAATTTGGAAAACTGGCTGTAAAGGATTTCCTGGTTTTTCCCGTCGCGATAATTCTCCGCTTTTCGAAAGGTGAAATCAAAATCGGTATACCATCGGTTTCTGCTATACGAAATGTCCGAACCCAAAATTCGTTGTCGGTTATTGGACTCAAACCCACTAAAAATATGTGTGGCGAATTGATTGGCACCAAATCCGGATTTTTTTCGTACCAGGTCCAGGCTCCCACCAATGGATGCACCATGTGCATTCCCAGATTGCCCATTTTTTACATCGGCCCTTGACAGATTTGTTGTTTCCACATAGGAACTGACCGGGTCCATTTTATCGGTACAGGCACCATAAATGCGCATACCATCAATAGTGATTACAGAACGCTCTGAAGAGAGGCCATTTAACATTGGCTCCCAGGCATAGGCGCCTCTCTTGATCAGATCAACCTGCTCGTGTGAGGAAAGATATTGATCCAGTGTACTCAACAGATTGTTATTTTTATTCCGGCTTGCCTGGCGGGAAATCACAATCACCTCGGTCAATTCCTGAAACTTTGCAGAATCTTTTTGCGCAGGTACTGTCTGACCCATGGTTGACAGGCCAGACAGTAACAATGCGCAGCATACTAGCTGCTTCATAGTGTGTGCTTTAAAATTCTACTTCAAAAAAAAGACTACTGGATTCATTATCACCAGCAACGGGTTCCCCTTTCACGGCAGTTCCATTGGCATTCAGCAGTTGGAGATTAATTTTCCAGTAACCGGTCATGGTCAGGCTCAATTTTCCCCGGTAAATCTTATCTGAACCCTGCGTAAGATGAACATTATTGGGGGATCCATGGTTCCCCATACCAGGCATACGCGGATCAATCTGGATGGTATAGTTATCAACCGGGTCGAATTGCATCATATTGGTCATGGTGTAGAGCAAGACACTCATATCATTCACTGCTACTTTTGGACTGGAAGGCTCCATCATTGCCAGCACATACCGTTTGTTATCAGAACCCATTACGGATTGTACTTTCCTTCGTATTGGATCTGTAACCTGAATGCGTTCTTTTATCGTATAGGCTTGTCCATTGACCGTATAGTTAAGGGTCAGCTCCCAATATTCCATATCGTTTCCTGGCATTTGGAAAACAATAAATCCCTGGTAGGTATATTGAGCACCCTGTTTTTTTTCAATTGCTGAAAAAGGACAGGAGTGACTCATATTCATCATTTTCATAACCGGCATCCAGCTACTGGTGGCATTATCAACGAGGCTACCACTGGTGGTTTTTATCTGGAGATAAATGGAATTATAGCCGGTTTCAAACTTTCCGGTGCCAGTGTACAAGTCAATAACATGTGTGGCATTCGAGATTGTTTTAACGAGAGTAAGGCCTTCCAGTTCATCCGCGGGTGCGGGCTTGTCATCATTTTTGGAACAGGCAGTAAATAGTAGGGTAAGGGATAACAGTCCCCATATGAACAGAGATTTCATTTTTATAAATTGAAAAATTAGACAATAGATGAGTAAGGGCGTTTAGGCTATTGTCTGCGGAGGGCGATCCGTACGGGAGAGAAATTGAAACTGATATAAATTGGAATATACTGCAACAGGAGCAGGTTGATCAGTTACCAGAATAGTTGGTAATTGCAGCTTAATTTTTTCGGTTGGTTGAAAAAGCAGGTATTCTGCCTGAAGGGAAACAAGGGTTTCGTTGGCTTCTTTACGTTCTTTTTCTTTCAGCAGCTGGGAGAGTTTACATTTTCCATCACAATGCAACTGCGGCCGGTCTTTATTCACACAGAATGTGTTGATAAAAGCGGTGGTATCAACCTGGTAATACATTAGTAGCAAAGTGTTCTTCATTGCTCCGGTAAGCACCACTAGCAATAAAACGCTGGTTACTATGTTGTGAAGAAATCGCACCTGACTAATCTACAATACGAAATTACAACAACAGTACACTTACTCCAAAAAGCATTTATCAAGAGCAGGTATGATTAATATCAGGAAAGTAACCATCGGATACGTTCCCAAGAGATGAGGTAATGTAATAAAGATATAGTCGCAAACAGATTGGCTAACTTATACAAATGCAAATTTCTCAACATCCAATAACCTGCAACGAATAAAAATATTTCCAGCAATATGCGAACCCAACCGGGTATGGCCACGATCGCTTTACCAGGGTCACCGGGAACTTTGAAAATTCCCCAAAGCAGCATACCAGCAAGTGGTATAAGCAGGCTGAACAGGTATTTTTGAAACCCTTCAAAAATCTGCCACGACCAGTAAGCATAGATGCCAACCAGTACGAGTTCCAGCCCGAAACGTAATAGCAGATTAAGCGGATGATTTTGCATACTACTTCAAGGTAATAAAGTTAGTAAGAAACAATAGTACATTTGCTATTCCCTAACATGCACCCATATGAAAAAAAATGTTTTACTAACAGCCTTTATTTTAGCCAACCTGCTTGCTTTTTCTTCGGATACAACCCGAATAATCCAAACTTCTGATTCCGTTAACCTTTTTGTACATATCAGTGGTAAAGGCGCACCGGTATTGTTTTTACATGGCGGGCCTGGCTCTAACTCCGGTTATTTTGAGCATACCGGGGGAAATATATTTGAACAGGACGTTCAGATGGTTTACCTCGACCAACGCTGATGTGGCCGTTCCGGTAAATCGGAAAGCAGTAACTATTCACTCACAAGAATGGTGCAGGACTTTGAGGAAGTCCGGAAATCCCTGGGTATTAAGCAATGGATTGTGATGGCACATTCTTTTGGCGGCATACTGGCAACGGCATATTCAACAGCACACCCGGATGCAATTAAAGCGATGGTATACCTGAACTGCACCGTAAATATAGATTCCTCAGCAACCAGCGGAATTAAACATGCTGTAACACTCCTGGAAAAAAAGGGTAAAACCTATCCTGAACTAACCAATGACACCTTTCCATTATTGCAACGATGGGGACAAGCATTTGGAAAACTTAGGGAAGAAGATTTATTCTATGGGCTGATGTTTAACAGCCGGGAGAATTTTCAGTACCATGATTCAGTTACGCTAGTCTATGGAAAAGAATGGGATTTTGGTAATAAAGTCTGGGGATACAAGGAATATTTTGCAGACTTTATCCCGGCAACAGCCAGGATTAATTGCCCGGTTTTAATAATTGCCGGAACAAAAGACTATACCATCGGAATCAGGCATCCTGAATTAATGCGCTTTCCAAACAAACAAATTAAATATCTGGAAGGAGGGCATGCATTGTATTTTGAAAACCAGAAAAACTTATACAATGCAGTGAAGCCTTTTATAATTAAATACGGTAGACCGAAAACAAAGTAAACGATTGGATTTTTCAGCGTGCCGGAAGTCCAACAAATTCAACTCCGAATTCAGCTCCCACCATCATCACTTTTTCATAATCAATTTTAGTAAGTTGTGTAAGAGGAGGAACGAGTGAATTAACCGGATTACTTAACGAACGGTCAAAATTTTGGAAGCCTGCTTGTGAACAGATTAACAATATTCTGTAACCCCCTGGAGAATCTACAGTATACGTATGAGCAATATTTTTGACCGACACCAGGTAATCACCAGGTTTTGCTTTATAAGGATTTTTACCAAATGATACTCGCTAGAAGGATCCTTTTTTACCAGAAGGTACGGTTGGTGTTAGCTCGAATTGTTTTTTGAAAACATAGATAAAATGAGAAAGGTTTTCAAAACCAGGTTTCAGGTACACTTCAACTGGTCGTTTGTTTTTAATAGCCAGTTGATGATATGCCAGTTCGAGTCGCTTTTTATAAGTCATCGCCGGGGAGTTATTTTATAGCGTTTATGAAAGTCTCTTTTGAAGATTATTAAACTACGACAAGTAAGAAATCCTAATTAATCCAGAGACATGTTAATCATAAAATTGCTTTCTATAAATTCAGCCAGGTCAAGTTTGGGTGGCTATTCAAAATTTACCAAAACAACCTCAATTTCAGGATCAATGGTTCGGAGAATTGTCACTGTCTCCTGAATCTTCAATGCGGCAATTTTTTCGGGAAATGGCAGTTCAACTTCAAAATAATGAATGAGGGAGTTCAGACGAGACACAGACGTGACACTTACCTTATCCTTACCTTATTGTTACCTTATTCTTACCTCATAGAAACCTCATGGAAACCTCATCCTTACCTCAAAGGCTCAAATAAACTTATCATGAAAGATATAGGCCTTATAATTTATACCTAATAAATAACCGGAAGGCCAGAAAACAAAAAGGCGGCCCGTTTAGCCGCCTTTTTAATTGGAGTCGAAGATAAATCATTGTGAATGTGGAGCTGGGGGGAGTCGAACCCCCGTCCAAACATATTCGCCGAAAGCTTTCTACATGTTTAGTTGCTTATTAATTGTCGGGAAAGAGCAGGAAAACA
>JALOMU010000490.1 GCA_025455285.1 Flavihumibacter sp. | reverse complement strand
TTCCATTCAGCAGTAAATCCTGCTTTCTTCTTAAAGGAAAAATTATAGGTGGTATCAGAAAAGGAACGGATATTGGTATGAGATAAATGAGGGATATAATTTTCAAAAAGTTTCCCTTTTAAATTTTGTACGATAACCGGTTGGTTATTGTTGCCTTTCAACATACTCATTTCAACTTTGATATGAGAAGTTGAAAAGCTTATTTTATCCTTCGTTTTCTCATAGTTAATGGTAGTTCGTTTACTATTCAGTACGGTATCAAAACTCGCAATTCGTACTGTTTTGAGAATGGCTTCTACAGCCTCCTGTTGTTCCTTACTTGTTGATTCAGCAAAATAGTATTCTCCCCATTGTCCGGCTGAACCGCTGAGAATAACCTGAACACCATTCAGTTTAATGTTATTGTAGTATCCCTCATGAATATCCAGCAAACTGTTCAATTTACAAAAGGAATTGGTCATAGGTAGTCCGAATGGACAGGGACAGGGCGCATTGCAACTGCAGCTTTCATGATAGGTAGCTTTTAGTGCCCATTTAGGTGCTGGCTTTTTTTGCTGAAATCCTGCCAGCAGAAAAAGCATCGCTGTGCAGAGTAATGTAGTCGTTTTCAAATAGGAAAATTTTATGCAGTTGATTTTAATATTCGTTGTAATTGCCGGGGGGATTTAAAGCCACATTCGGCAGCGATATAATCAATCGTAAAGTCGGGATTATTTTTGAGTGTTTTGGCCTTTTCGATTCGTAGTTTGGTCAGGTATTCGCCAATGGTGATGCCAGTAGCTTCCTTGAATATCCTGCTCAGGTTCCTAGGACTCGTATTCACAAGGTTGGCTAGTTTTTCCAGGGATAATTCGCTGGCCAATTGTTCCACCAAATAATCCTGCACCTGGTGAACTTTTGGGTTAATATGGTTTCGGTAATCGAGGTAAATATTTTGCTGTGTGTGTTGATGACTTCTGCGATAGTAGACAACTAATCCTCGCGCCACTTTATTGACAAAAAGCGGATCGGTCAGTTCTTCCAGTATGGAGAGCGCAAGGTCTATGCCTGCACTTATTCCAGCGCTTGTATAAATCGTATCACTTTTTACAAATAGTACATCGTTTACTACCCTTGCTTTTGGATATTGTTTCTGAAGCGCATCCACTCTTCGCCAGTGGGTGGTGCAATCCCGGTTGTTTAGTAATCCCGCTTCTCCCAGAAAAAAGGCAGCATTGCGCGGTATCCCGGAGCCAGTGGAAAAATGCTTTTTCCCAGCTGATGAGGACTTTCAGGCTTTCAAATCGTACCCCTGGAATAAAGATAAAATCCCCGGCTTGTAAGGCTGCCTTGGAATAAGCTTGCAATTTTCCAAATGGAAGTCCGACTGAACTGGCGGTTTCGGGTTGAATAGAATAAAATTCCAATTGTAGTTCGAAACCATAAAAGCTGGCTTCAGAGAAGACCTGCATTGGTCCCGCCAGGTCTAGCAGTTCTACAGCTGGTGGTATGATGAAAACAATCTTTCTCATGTGGCAAAGCAAATATAAACGGGAATGGGTTGTTGACAGGGACATTAAAATGTCATAAAGGGACATTAAGGCAAATTGCTGTTCTTCAAAAAGGTACCCTAATTTCGCATCCATGAAATACGCAAATCAGATTGGAGCCCTATTAGCAGCCGTAGTGATTGCCAGTTGTTTTATTACCTGGATTAAGATTCCTGATACAGCTATTACCATTTCGGGGTTTGCGACGGAGGGTACACGTTATGGTAAACCCGGACTTGTAAATGTGGTGATGAGCTCCATTGCAATTTTGCTTTTTCTGATTCCGCGGATCTGGGCAAAAAGAGCCAACCTGTTTTTCTCCGGTTTTAACCTGGCCTGGGCTTTTCGCAATTTTATTTTGCTGAGTACCTGTCACGCCGGTGATTGTCCCGACCGGCAACCTGCTTTTTTCATTTACCTGATTGCCGCTTTACTGCAACTGGTGATGTCTTTCCTGCCCAACCAGGTCATCGCTAAAAAATAAAAGCCCCGAAGGGCTTTTCATAATTAAGTTTTATAGTTGTTTCAGACAGCTGCCTATAATCTCAACGGCTTCCAGTAACTGCTCCTTTGTTATGATTAAAGGAGGTGCAAAACGGATCTTATCTCCATGCGTAGGCTTGGCCAATAATCCGGCCTCTTTCAAGAGAAGACAAAGCTGCCAGGCGGCATCCGGATTAGAATGTTTGATCACAATCGCATTCAATAATCCCTTTCCGCGAATGGTACCGATATAAGGTGAATCCAGTTTGGCCAGTTCCTTACGCAGCAACAAACCCATCTCTTCAGCGCGATCGGCCAGCTTTTCTTCTTCTAATACCTGCAGGGCAGCCATCGCCACTTTACAGGCCAGGGGATTACCACCATAGGTAGAGCCATGCTCACCCGGATGAATATTGTTCATGATAAAATCATCTGCCAACACGGCACTTACTGGCAATACACCTCCACTCAGGGCCTTTCCTAAAATCAGGATATCCGGACGTACGTTTTCATGATCACAGGCCAGCATCTTTCCTGTACGGGCAAGTCCGGTTTGAATTTCATCCGCTATAAACAAGACATTGTATTTCGTACAGAGTTCGCGTACGCTAGTAAGATAACCTTCATCCGGCACTACCACACCTGCTTCTCCCTGGATGGGTTCAACCATAAAGGCAGCTACATCGGGGTGTTGCAACGCTTTCTCCAGCGCCGGCAGGTCGTTATAAGGAACCAGGTCAAATCCCGGCATAAAAGGACCGAACTGGTGATAACTGCT
>JALOMU010000104.1 GCA_025455285.1 Flavihumibacter sp. | reverse complement strand
AATGATGGCCCTGCATTGAAAGCCGCCCATATCGGTATTGCTATGGGTGATAAAGGTTCCGAGCTGGCTAAAAAAGCAGCCTCCCTGGTAATTACAGACGACGACCTGGGCAAGATGGCAGAAGCCGTTGCCATGGGGCGAAAAATATATACCAATCTAAAAAAAGCCATCCGGTACATTATTTCTATTCATATTCCGATCATCCTCACTGTATTTATTCCGCTGGCTTTAGGCTGGGCATTTCCCAGCATTTTCACTCCGGTTCATGTGATTTTCCTGGAATTAATTATGGGTCCCACCTGTTCCATCATCTATGAAAATGAACCAATGGAAGCTGGTACCATGCAGGCCCCTCCACGTCCCTTTCAAACCACATTTTTCAGTTGGCGCGAACTTAGTGTGAGTGTAGTCCAGGGACTCGTTATAACAGCTGCCTGTCTTGGAATTTATCAATATGCATGGCGGTCCGGCCTGGATGAAACAGCTACCCGTACTATGGTGTTTCTGACCCTGGTTACTGCAAATATTTTTCTTACTCTGGTCAACCGTTCTTTTCGCTTTACCATTTTTACTACGATTCGGTATAAAAACCGACTGATCCCCCTCATAATCACACTTACTGTTTTGCTGACAGTTTTGCTGTTATGGATTCCAGCCTCCCGCAACTTCTTTGGGTTCCGTCACATCGACTCCAACCTGTATCTCTATTGCGTGTTGTCTGGTGCTGTTTCCGTTTTATGGATGGAGCCAATTAAATATTGGAAGGGCCTTCAGAAGAAAAATCGGGAATAAATATGGTAAACATAGCCCCTTTGCCGATGGTACCACTTGCTTTGATTAGGCCCTGGTGATTATCGATGATCTTTTTACAAATCGCCAACCCGATTCCGGTTCCCGGAAAAGTATCTTTTCCATGAAGTCGTTGAAATACCTGGAAGATTCTATCCCGATATTCATTATCAAATCCGATCCCATTGTCTTCCACTTCAATTTTGTGATAGGTCCAGCTTTTATTCAATCCTTGTTCGGTATGTTTACCTGCAGGCAGGTATTGGTATCGAATCTGAATTTTAGCCGATTTACCCTGATCAGAAAACTTTATCGCATTGCTTAGCAGGTTGGTAAATAGCTGCTCTATTTGAAAAGGTACCGCCCACATTACTGGCAATGTATCAAGTTGTATTTTGATTTGACGATGATCAATACTTTCTTCCAATTGCTGAAGTATGGTATGCACCAGGTAGTTTAAATCCGTTTTGGTAAAATGATTTTCCATCTTATTTACCCTGGAATAGGATAACAGATCAATTACCAGTTGCTGCATGCGTTCCGCGGTTGACCGTAAGCGTTGGAGAATTTCTGCTCCCTTTTCAGAAATCCGGGAACTTTCCAGGTCAGACACCATCGTTACAAAAGTCTGGATCTTACGCAGCGGTTCTTGCAGATCATGACTTGCTACATATGCAAACTGGGCCAGTTCCGTATTCGATTTTAACAAGGCTTCATTGGAATCCATTAACTCCTGTGTGCGTTGATTTACCTGCTGCTCCAATTCATCCGCAAAGATTTTGTGCTCGTGAATATCCGTACTGCTTCCAACCCACATTTCTACCTGCCCATTTTCATTGTATTGAGGAACAGCCCTGCTCAATTGCCAGCGATAGGCACCATCCTGCCTGCGAAAGCGATGTTCAAACAAAAAGGGTTCACCAGTTCGGATGGATTGCATCCATTTTTCAATGTTTTCCTTTCTGTCCTCCGGATGCACAATCTCGATCCATCCAACGCGGGCCAGGTCTTCTGGCGTAAACCCGGAATACTCATACACGGATCGGTTATAATAATACAGATTACCTTCCGGATCACTTATCCATACCATGGCTGGCAGTGTATCTGCCAGGGTTCTGAATCTTTTTTCGCTGCTTCTTAATGCCAGTAAGGTGAGTTTCTCTTCTGTTGTATCCAGGATAGTCCCGGTTAATCGAAGGGGCTTTCCAGCTTCATCAAATAATACCCTGCCCCAGGCTTTGATCCAACGCCATTCATTGTCTCCCCTGTTGAGCCTGAATTCATAGGTTAGTACTCCTGTTTGCAAGGAGCGTTCATGCGCCTTGCGCCGGATTTCAAGATCATCCGGATGAATCCTGCTTACCAATGCTTTTCGATCCACCGGCAAATCCGGATTCATACCAAAGATTTGAAGAAAACTACGGGAATAGGTCATTTGATTATCAACCAGGTCTACCTCATAGGTACCCATTCCAGTTGATTCAATCGCCAGTTTCAGTCGTTCCTCAGCTTCTTTTGCCGCGCGCTTTGCAAGTACTGTTTCTGTTACATCATAGGCACTTACCATAACACCCGTTACCCCTTCTCCCGATTCTTCCATAAGGGGCGCATATTCAAAATCGATGAAAAAAACCTTACGCCCATCTTTTGCATCCACAATTGCTTCCGCCTCCTTATCCCGGCATACTTCACCAGAGTCCAACACATGCAGAAGCAAATCTGGAAATCGCTGTCCTTCCAGTTCCGGAAATACTTCTAGTAAGGGTCTGCCATTTACCTCTGCCGCCGTCCTCCTCCAAAATTTGGTTAACATCAGCTCATTGGCCATTTCAATAATTAATTCCCGACCTCTCAGTATCGTCATAGCAATGGGAGAATCCATCACCATCTGGCGAAAATTCTTCTCCCGGTGCTCCAGTTTTTTCCTGGATACTACCAGGTCAGTAACCTCCATGGCAATGACAATGATCCCAGAAATCCAACCTTCATCATTTCGCAAGGGTTGGTATATCAGATTAAAATAGGCCGTTTGAGGTTTCCCGCTTCGTTTTAAATCAACCTTGTAATCTGTCGCTGTAAATGGATCACCGGTATGGTACACGTTTAATAGTGCAGGCTCCACCAGTTCGCGAACTTCCGGAAAAACATCAAAAATTCTTGTATTTAATACCTCCTGTTCTGTTTTATCCGCCATCTCCAGAAAGGCCTCGTTGGCCATTTCCACAATAAATTCATCCCCTGTGAGTATACAAAATCCTACAGGTGCTTGTTTAGCAATTTCCCAAAACCCTCTCTTCATTCCTGAACAATTATTTCTGCAATAATACCAGTTACTTGTCTTGTTTAATCCTTTTAGGCGAATTTCACGAAAAACCTTATTATTATAAATAAATATAATCCATGGCAGTCTCCTACCTGGTAATACTCATCATCGTTCTACTTGGAATTGTCTTGATCTACTTCTACAACCGCCTGGTTAAACAACGTATCCTGGTGCGCGAAGGCTGGAGTGGTATTGGCACCTTCCTGCAACAAAGGAACGATCTTATACCCAACCTCGTTGAAACTGTAAAGGGATATGCCCTTCATGAAAGCAGTACCCTCACCGATGTAATCAAATGGCGCAATCAACTGCAGACAGGTACTTCCCCTGCTGAGCAAATGGAAGCAAGTAACCAGCTAAATGCAGCCCTGACAAAGTTTTTTGCCCTTGCTGAAGCATATCCCGAACTCAAAGCCAACCAGAATTTCCTGCAACTCCAACAGGATCTCAAAGAAATTGAAACCAATCTGAACCAGAGCCGCCGGTACTATAATGCCACTGTCCGCAATTTCAATTCTTCTGTGGAAGTGTTTCCCAGTAATATCGTGGCATCCCTTTTCGGTTTCAAAGCCGAACCTTTCTTTGAAGAAAATCCGGAAAGCCGGGAAGTTCCAAAAGTAAAATTCGGCTCCTAACTGCTCTGCTTATGCGAACATTCAGATTGCTTTTCCTGCTTGGCTGTTGCTGCCTGCTGCTTCGATCCGCTTTTGCACAGGAAGGTTTCACTATTACCGAGTACTCATCGAAATATATTCCACCTGCTATGGTGGATTCCATCACCAGCGCCACACTTCGGTCTGCTGCTGCAGAAAAAGCTGTCGGACCGTCACTTTTCAACGACCGCTACAATGCCTACCGGCCGCGTATAGCCGAATTAGTGAAATCACTTTCTCTGTTTTCCTTCCGGGAACTGGATATGAAATTCAGGCCCGGCAACCCAGCCCCAGGCTCAGCTGCTTTTCAATCCAGGCAAGCCGCCTATCTCTCAAAGCTGAAGGAGGCATTAGAACGTATTGTAACCACACCCGCTTCAGTTCATCCCTTATTAGAAGGGGATGAATCAGACCGGGTTTTGAATTTTCATTCCAACTTAAAGATCCTGCCCGATGGCAAGATTGAGGTTACCGAAACCATCAGAATTTACAATGGTGATGGCGGCATGCTCAGTGAAAACGATGATATCAAAAGAGGCATCCTCCGCGATTTTCCAACCAAATACCTGCACCAGAAAGGTTATTGGGTCCATACCGGATTTAACCTGAAATCGGTTCTACTGGATGGTAAGGAAGAAAACTATACTACACAATCTCTTGACAATGGTACCCGCGTGCAAATCGGCAACGCGGATGTTGTTCTTCCAAAAGGCATCTATACCTATGTGCTGAAGTATGAAACCAATCGCCAATTAATATTTCACCCCGACCGCGATGAACTCTACTGGAATGTAAATGGTAATGGATGGGGCTTTCGGTTTGATACGGTTGCAGCTACGCTGGAATTCCCAGCACAGGCTGAAATTGGCGCCCAGCAATGTTACACCGGATTGATGGGCTCAACAGAACAATACTGCAGCTTTACCAAACCAACCGGTAATACCATTCAATTTCAGACAACCCGCGGACTCCAATCCTACGAGGGACTCACCATCGCTGCTGATATCCAGAAAGGGGTCCTTATTCCTCCCGGCTCTACGGATGATATCCTGAATTTCATGCGTGCCAATTGGCTGGTGCCCTTGCTGCTGGCCGTGCTTTTTTTAGTTCCAATCGTTTACTGGAATATCTGGCGAAAAAAAGGAAAAGACCCTGAGAAGAGTACCATCTTTCCGCAGTTTGAACCTCCTGCCGGTTTACGTCCCGCCGATGTAGGATATATCCACCAGCAACACTATGGCTCTCATCTGTTTGTTGCCAGCCTGGTAGATGCTGCCGTTCAAAAACAACTGGAAATCGAAGTGAACAAGGGCAGTTCCTGGTTTGCTGGTACCGAATACAATTTTAATAATGTCAGGCATGTTGCCAGTCCCAGTGCCAGTGTGCTGATGCAACGATTCGGTCTGGATATTTCAGCACTCTATGGCATGCAGTTAAAAGCAGGCACTTATAACAGCACGCTGAGATCACTTTACACTTCCCTGGAAACCCAATTGAAGAATAAATTTCAGTTGGAAAAAGGGCACAACAAAAAAGAAGGCTATTTTTCTTTAAACCGCGGTGTTATTTTCTGGGGAGCCTTTCTGCTCTTCATTTGTTTTGGCGCCAGTATTGTGTTCCTGGTTCAGAACTTTACCGTTCCTCTTGGAATTTTTGCAGCCAGCAGCCTGGTACTATTGCTCATTATCCTGATCGTTTTTTACAGGATACTACCGGCTTATACAATAGAGGGCAGAAAAATCGCCGACCATATTGAAGGCTTTAAAATGTACCTGGAACATACCGAGCAACGTATGTTCAATACCCTCACTCCTCCTGAAAAAACATTGGATCTTTTTGAACGCTACCTGCCTTACGCAATTGCATTAAAAGTTGAAAACGAATGGGCGGAACAATTTGATTCCATTCTGCAAAAAGCCCTGGAACAGGGCTATCAACCAGGTTATTTTCATGCTGGCAGGGGCTTTTCTCAAAACCTGCAATTTGCTGATTTAACCAAAGGCGTATCCTCCGGTTTATCCAGTACCATTTCTTCCTCTTCCACCCCACCCAGCAGCAGCAGTGGTGGCAGCAGAGGAGGTGGATCTAGTGGCGGTGGTGGAGGAGGCGGAGGAGGCGGAGGATGGTAATTCCATCTCCTGTTATCGCTGACGACCTTTCTGCCGAAACGCTTTATAAGAGCCTTTTTTTGCGGGCTCTTTTTCAATTTTGCCCCCTGGTTTGGCGCCTGTTGTATTTTTCATTTTGGCAGTAGCTCCCGACCCCTTCGATCTTATCGGAGCCTTGGTTTCAGTTGCTGCCTTTGCCTTAACAGTTTCCTTCTCCAGAGTTGCCCCTTTAGGCGCACCTTTTGCTTTTGGTACCCGCTCAGGTTTGATTCGTTTGCTCTTAACCGGTAGTCCGGAGGATTCTTCAATGGCCGCCTGCAATTTCTCCATTTCAACCGCACTCAGCATCCGCCATTTTCCTATAGCCAGATTGCCAATAGTCAGGTGCATGAAACGTACCCTTCTCAGCGCCGTTACCTCATAGCCGAGGTATTCACACATACGCCGGATTTGTCGGTTAAGCCCCTGCGTTAGTATGATCGTAAATTGCTGTTTCCC
>JALOMU010000103.1 GCA_025455285.1 Flavihumibacter sp. | reverse complement strand
TTGATAAAGGTTTCCGAATAGGTTGAACGTTGGGAGCGGGTAATACAAATTCGCATGGGTGAAAGGTTGTCTGTACCGACAATCCTACAAATGTATATTTTTGCCGGAAATTCAATTGGATTCATGCAGTTATCTGTTATAATAACCACCTATAATTCTCCGGAATGGCTGGAAAAAGTGTTGTGGGGATTTGAAGCGCAAAGCTACCGTGAATTTGAAGTAGTCATTGCAGATGATGGCTCAGGAGAACCAACACGTGCCTTAATCGAAACAATGAAGGCAACTGTTAGCTATCCCATACAGCATGTTTGGCACGAGGATATCGGATTTCGAAAATGTACTATATTGAACAAAGCCATTGAAGCATCCCAGACGGATTACCTGGTTTTTACTGATGGCGATTGTATTCCCAGGAAAGATTTTCTGCAGGTGCATGCCAGTCGACAGGAAAAAGGGCATTTTTTATCCGGGGGTTATTTTATGCTGCCAATGTCCATTTCCAGGGAGATTACAAAAGAACATATCCTATCGCAGGAATGCTTCAGTCTTTCCTGGCTGAAGGCAAAAGGATTACCCGCCTCCTTCAAAAACAGTAAAATTTCGGTAAAAGGAGGATTGGCTGAATTCATGAATGCCATCACGCCTACCAAAGCAACCTGGAACGGGCACAATGTTTCAGGTTGGAAAGCTGATATCCTGGCGGTTAACGGGTACGACGAACGCATGCGCTATGGCGCCCTGGACCGTGAATTGGGAGAACGGTTGATGAATAATGATATCAAAGGAATCCAGATCCGGTACAGTGCTATTTGCATTCACCTGGATCATTCCCGTGGTTACAAAAACACGAAAGACATCAATTTCAACAAAGGAATCCGTAAAACCACAGCGGAAGAGAAAAGAACCTGGACCGATTTCGGCATTGAAAGAACCCATCGGTTCCCTAATGATCCGGTGGAGCAGCCAGCCTGAAGCCTACCAGTGGGGCGCGAAGGCGTTTGATTAAGGTAAAAAGATACTGATCCTGAACCAGGGCCACCATTGCTGACTGCAGGGTTCCAAGCCATTGCTCCTCTATACCCAGGAATCCGTTCATCTCCAGCCACTCCCCTGTTTCCAGTTTTTCCGTATCTGCCAAATCGTAGGCACTGATAAACTGCACCAACTGCCTCTCTTCTGCAAAAAACAGTACAGGTTGAATTGTCAACTGAAGTGTCACCAATTGCTGTTTCGAGAAAGGTTCCAAAATAGCGTCCCAGGCAGTCAAAATCAGACATGCGGCAAAATTATAGCCCAGTTTCTATTATCTTCGCCCCAAATTTTGCTATATGAACTTGCACGAATACCAAGCAAAGGAATTATTGAAGAAATACCAGGTGCCGGTGCAGGAAGGCATCGCCTGTAGTACACCTGCAGAAGCTGAAGAAGCCTATCGCACGATCCATACCCAGTACGGCAGCAAGTTTGCTGTTGTAAAAGCCCAGATTCATGCGGGCGGTCGTGGTAAAGGTAAAATACGCGGAACCGAACAAAGAGGGGTAGCCGTAGGTAAAAATGCGGAAGCCATTAAAGAAATCGCACAGAATATATTGGGAGGCACCCTGGTGACCATCCAAACCGGTGAAGCCGGCAAACTGGTAAATAAAGTACTGGTTGCACAGGATGTTTATTATGAAGGGCCTAATCCCGTAAAAGAATTGAAGGGCCTAATCCCGTAAAAGAATTTTACCTGTCTATTCTCCTGGACCGCGCAAAAGGGCAGAATGTAATCATGTACAGCACGGAAGGTGGCATGGATATTGAAGAAGTGGCGCACAACACGCCGGACAAGATCTTTAAGGAGTGGGTTCATCCGGGCGGGCCTTTACAGGCATTCCAGGCAAGAAAAATCGCTTTCAATCTAGGACTGAGTGGTGAAGCCTTCAAAAGTTGCGTGAAGTTTGTTACCAATAAAAGTTGCGTGAAGTTTGTTACCAATCTGTACAATGCTTATGTAGGTTTGGATTGTGCCATGCTGGAAATCAATCCACTTTTCAAAACATCCGATGAAAAAATCATTGCGGTGGATTGTAAAATGAATATTGATGACAACGCGCTTACCCGTCACGCTGAACTGTCGAACCTGCGCGATCTATCGGAAGAAGATCCCACTGAAGTGGAAGCAGGCAAATTCAACCTGAACTTTGTAAAACTGGATGGCAATGTGGGCTGTATGGTAAATGGCGCCGGACTGGCAATGGCGACCATGGATATGATCAAACTCAGCGGTGGTGAGCCTGCCAACTTCCTGGACGTAGGTGGTACTGCCAATGCGCAGACCGTGGAAGCCGGATTCCGCATCATTCTGAAAGATCCTAAAGTGAAAGCGATCCTGATCAATATCTTCGGAGGTATCGTACGTTGCGACCGGGTAGCACAGGGTGTAATTGACGCTTACAAGACCATGGGTAATATCGAAGTACCCATCATTGTACGTCTGCAGGGAACCAATGCAGAAGAAGCCAAGAAACTGATCGACGAAAGCGGACTGAAAGTTCAGAGCGCCATTCTGTTAAGCGAAGCTGCCGACCTGGTAAACAAGGCGGTAACTGCTGCCTAACGATCAGGCATAACCGAATATAAAAGCCAGGGAATTATTTACCTGGCTTTTTTTATCTTAGAAACATGAAACAGCTCCTTTTTTTCCTGTTATTGGCCTTTGGTTCAAAGGCTACCATGGCACAACAGTGGAAACTCGTTTGGTCGGATGAGTTCACGCAGCCCGGCTTACCGGATCCTTCCAAATGGGACTATGATATCGGCGGAAATGGCTGGGGCAACCAGGAAAAGCAGGTGTATACAAGGGCGGATCCCAAAACCGTGAGTATACGAAATGGTTCGCTTTTTATTACTGCCTATAAAACACCTGAGGGCAAGTATCATTCGGCCCGATTGGTTACCCGCGGAAAGGCCGACTGGCGATATGGGCGGATAGAAATCCGGGCAAGATTGCCCAGAGGACGCGGGGTTTGGCCAGCCATCTGGATGTTACCTACAGACGATGCCTATGGCGATTGGCCAACCAGCGGAGAAATTGATATCATGGAATTTGTTGGATACAACCCGGATTCGGTATTCACCAGTGTTCATACCGATGCCTACAATCACATGATGGGTACACAGAAAACAAAGGGGCATCTCTTACGGATGAACTGGCAGGATTTTCATGTATATGCCATCGAATGGCTGGAAAATCATATTCAATTTAAGATTGATGGCAATACCGTATTCAGCTTTAAAAAAGAAAAGGATGAAGCGGAAGTCTGGCCTTTTGACCAACCCTTTTACCTCATCCTCAACCTTGCTATAGGTGGCACCTGGGGCGGTCAGAAAGGCATTGATGACAGTATCTTTCCGCAATCCCTGGAAGTAGATTATGTGCGGATATCCCAACCCGCTGCCCATTAAGGCGTTTTTTTCGGTGGCAGGGCGAAAGCCTTCGCTTCATGTTCAAAATGGCCTTTGTGTGAGCCATCACAAAAGGGTTTGTTCTGTGATAAACCACAGCGACAGATACTCACAAGTGTACGACCACCTAAATCATAGAGATTGCCATCTTTATCGCGGATCTCAAAATCACCTTCCACCCGAAGGGATCCATTGTTATTAACCGTAATGATTGTTCCAGCCATTAGTCAGATTTTTTAAGATGCTAAAATAAGGGTTTAATTTGCACCATGCAGGATACGGAAAATATACTAGCTTGTACCCGGAACTGGATCAACAACGTGGTCATTGGCTGTAATTTCTGTCCGTTTGCAGCCCGTGAAATCCGGCGAAACAACGTTCACTTTGAACTGGCATCCGCAACCGATCCAAACCAGGTGCTGGAACAGTACCATCAATTACTTCAGAAACTGGATGAAAATCCTGCAATCGAAACCGCGTTTCTGATATTACCGGAAGGGTTCAGCGATTTTATGTACTACCTGGATCTGGTTGAAATGGCAGAAGAATTGATCGAAGAAGAAGACTACGAAGGCATCTACCAGGTTGCCAGCTTTCACCCGGATTATCTTTTTGCGGGTTCAGATACCCAGGATCCGGCAAACTATACAAACCGGTCCCCCTACCCTATGTTGCACCTGCTGCGGGAAGAAAGTATTGAAAAAGCGTTGGAACATTATCCTGGTGATCCGGACGAAATACCCGAGCGAAACATCCGGTTTGCAAGGGAGAAAGGCCTTGCATACATGAAAAATCTGTTTAATGGCGGCATATAGACCGCTCATACCATTTTAAACATCCTTAACCATAACAGGGGCCATTCTGGCTTAGTTTTGCGGTCGATTCCCCACCCGGTGAAAAATAATTTAAAGTGAAATAGGGGTAAAGCGCAGGCAGACTGTCGGATAGTAAAAGAACCTGTGTCGCTGAGTTTACCCATATCATACCAGCACCAACATGAACCAATGGCCACAATTGAAGCCAGGCAGCCCATAGTACGCACCGATTTTGGATTGTTGCGATTTGAAGAGGTATTTAAAACACATTTTAAAGCCCTGCACGCCTATGCCTATACGCTGGTACGGGAAGACATGCTGGCAGAAGAAATGGTACAACAGGTTTTCTTCAAACTTTGGGAAAAAAGAGAAACGCTGAAAATTGAATCATCCGCAACTGCGTATCTCTACCGCTCTGTATACCACGAATGCCTTAATTACCTGAAGCACCAGAAAGTAAAAGCAGCCTATCAGCAGTACGCCAAGGCAATGCCCGAAGCCACCGCAGGAGGAGCAGCCCAAAAAATTCAGCTAAGTGAGCTCCAACAACATCTGAATAAGGCGTTAAGTGAATTACCCGAACAATGTCGCACTATCTTTCAGATGAGCCGGTATGAAGAACTGAAGTACCAGGAAATTGCAGATCGCCTGGGCCTTTCCGTTAAAACCATTGAAAACCAAATGGGGAAAGCACTGCGTTTGCTGAGAGAAAAACTGAAAGATTTTTTACCTGTACTATTATTAATCCTGCTCAATCTCTGATATGCTGCCCTTCCAATCCAATCATGCCATAGATGAGCTGCTGGTCAGCTACCTGCTGGGAGAAGCCACAGAGGAGCAACAGCAATCCGCCCTCAAATGGATCAGTGCCTCACCGGAAAATGAACGGTATTTTCAGGAATTCCAACAGATTTGGGAGAAAAGCCGTGAACTGGCAGCCACTTCTTCAGTGGATGTCAACGCTGCCTGGGAAAGGATGCTGGAAAAAATGGAAAAGGGGAAGAAGGGAGGAATGGAAGAACGGAAAAATGGAGGAAAGGAAGATGGAAGGGTGGTGAGTTTTGCTGGATGGTGGAGAAGGGCGGCAGCTATCCTTGCAATTGTGGTGACTGGTGCAGTAAGCTGGACGATCTACCGGCAATGGACAAACGCCGGATGGATGGAACTGGCCAGCCAGGAGGCAACGATCCAGCGACTATTACCCGACAGTTCGAAAATCACTTTGAACAAAGGCGCAACAATAGAATATCCAAAACAATTTGCCCGGAATAAACGCCGGATTAAACTGAAAGGGGAAGCTTTTTTTGATGTGAAGAGAATCCCGGAACAACCATTCGAAGTGGAGGTAAATCAACTCACCGTTACTGTTTTGGGCACTTCCTTTAATATCCGGGAAACGGATTCTGCTACCGTTGTAATCGTAGAAACAGGAATTGTAAAGGTAAGTGATGGCAACCAGTCCATCGTGTTGCATGCCGGAGAACAGATGATTGCGGGTAAGAATAAAGGTAGCTGGACAAAGGTTCAGCAAACCGATAAACTATATCAATATTACAGAACCCGAACGTTCAACTGCGACCGTACCCCATTGTGGAAACTGGTGGAAGTACTGAATGAAGCCTATAATTCGAATATTGTAATTATCAATCCCGCCATCCGGGAACTGCCAATTACTACAGTTTTTGAAAACCAGCCCCTGGATGAAGTTTTATCTATCATCGCCCAGACACTGGACATTACCATCACCCGGAAAGACGATCAGATTTATGTGGAGTAATTGCACAACCGGTCGCTGTATTTTCCGGAAAATAATAGTATTGGTTGGCGTTCTGTGTATGATAAACGACTTACAGGCACAGGAACATTTGAATAAACAAATCTCCCTTTCAGCAAACCGGCAACCAATCGCAGATGTATTAGAGATCATCAGTAACAAAGGGAATTTTTACTTCAGTTACAATTCCAATATTCTGCCAAAAGACAGCCTGGTAAGTCTGCCTTCAGGTACCCGATCAGTACGCAATCTGCTGGAACTACTTTTCCCGACTGGTTTTGAATTCAGGGAAAGCGGACAATATATTATTATCCGGAGAACCCCACTCCAGCTCAGCCTTGTCATAAAGGAATCCGCTACTAACGACAATCATTATTGGGTAAGCGGTTTTGTAAGGGATGACCAGACCGGCGAGTTGGTTCAGGACGCCAGCGTTTATGAAAAAGAACGGCTTGTGGCGGCGCTTACCAATCGGCAGGGGTATTTCCGGATCAAATTAAAATCACGTTATCCGAGCGCCAGCCTCACTGTCAGCAAAGAATTTTACAGAGACACTACAGTCACAATCCGTTCCGGTTACAACCAGGAAATTCGGATCACACTGGCGCCCGTTGATTTACAGGGCGCCACGATTGTTGTTGGTCCGGCTCAGTTACCTGCCCCCGATTCACTCTATATGGCAATTCCTCAACCCGATAGCTCTACCTTGCTCTATTTGTATAAACGGATGGATTCACTACGGGTGCAGCGTACGGCGCTTGGCAAATTTTTCCTCTCATCCAAACTCAAAGTACAAAGTATCAACCTGAGCCGGTTTTTCACTGTAAGACCGGTGCAGATTTCGCTTACTCCCGGCCTTTCGAGTAATGGAATGATGAATGCACAGGTAGTGAATAATTTCTCCTTTAACGTACTGGGTGGTTATTCAGGCGGCGTGAATGGAGCAGAGCTTGGAGGGATATTTAACATCAATAAAAAAGATGTGCAGTTTGCTCAGGTGGCAGGGGTTGTAAATATAGTTGGAGGTAATATGAAAGGGGCACAGGTGGCAGGTGTACACAATATGGTACTTGATTCTGTAGCAGGCGTGCAGGTTGGAGGAGTTGTCAATTTTGTAAAGGGATCATTTACCGGTGGACAGGTTGGAGGTGTTATTAACTATACCAATCATTCAGTGACCGGGCTCCAGGTTGCAGGAGTTGGCAATGTGAGTGGCAGAGCAATGAATGGGGTCCAGATTGGAGGAGTATTTAATTATGCGAAAAAATTAAATGGCGTACAGATCGGACTGATCAATATTGCAGATAGTTCAGACGGATACAGTATCGGCCTGATCAATGTGGTATTGAAAGGATATCATAAGCTGGCCTTTTATTCTACGGAAGTCATGCCTTTTAATGCAGCATTTAAAACAGGTAACCACAAATTATACAGCATCCTTTTGGGTGGAGTGCACCCGGATACCGGCAGAAGAGTAATTAGTTTTGGTTATGGAATCGGAACTGAAAGACGCCTGGGCAAGCAATTCTCGCTTAACCTGGAGGCAAGTACCCAATATGTTTTCCTCGGTAGCTGGGAATACACCAATCTCTTAACAAGGGCAACTGTAAACCTGCATTGGAAGATCAGCAAACATTTTTCACTGTTTGCCGGACCTGTATTTTCGATTTATCAGTCGGATCAGGATGTTAAATTTAACGGTTATGCATACCCGATACCAGAAGCAGCTTACAAAACAGTTTCACTTGGTGGAAATCGCACCGGATGGCTGGGCTGGACAGGAGGCATACATTTATTCTGATATTTTTTTCGCACACATAGGGGTAAAGGCATCGATCGTTGTCGGATAAAAAACGATTTTATGTATCGCAGGATTATTAACCTTATCCTTATTCAAAGTATCTTTTTCCTGCCGCTGGCGGCACAGGTAAAACAGACCATAAAAGGTCAGTTGACAGACCAGTTACTGCAACAACCTATTTCAGGAGCAACTGTAGAAATCATTGGTCAGCGGAGAAGCACCACAACAGACAGTGACGGAACTTTCAAATTTACGCTGGTACCCATTGGAATGCACCAGCTGCGCATCACGCATGCCGGTTTCAAACCCATCCTGCTTGAAAACATCATATTAAATGCAGGAAAAGAACTGGTGCTGAACCCTGCCATGGAACTGGATGTTCAGACACAGCAGGAAGTGATAGTAAAAGCTCGCGGCGTACGATCCAAACCATTAAATGAACTCAGTCTGGTTAGTGCCCGGGCCTTTTCTGTTGAAGAAACACAACGTTATGCGGCA
>JALOMU010000102.1 GCA_025455285.1 Flavihumibacter sp. | reverse complement strand
GAGGAGCACCACCACCCAGTACTAATTCTTCAGCCGGGATGGAAGCTTCCAGTTCGCCATGCATATAGAAATTAAGTATTCCGTCATCTGTCACTTCTCCAATAACAGAACAAGGCAGGTCCCATTTTTCGAAGATGGCTTCCACAACTGCTTCCTTGCCTTTTTCCACTACCATCAGCATGCGCTCCTGGCTTTCACTTAGCAGGAGTTCCCAGGTTTTCATATTGGCCTGGCGGGTAGGAACCTTATCCAGGTCGATACGCATACCTACTTTACCCTTTGCACTCATTTCAGCAGTGGAGCAGATAATTCCTGCGGCACCCATATCCTGCATTCCCACTACAGCTCCTGTTTGAATAACTTCGAGGCAGGCTTCCAGCAATTTTTTTTCCTGAAAGGGATCACCCACTTGAACCGCGGGCAGTTCCTCCGCACTTTCAGCAGTAATATCGGCGGAGGCAAAAGAAGCTCCTCCAATACCATCCTTTCCGGTGGCTGATCCTACAAACATGACAGGGTTACCAGTTCCTTCTGCAGTAGCGCTAACCGTTTCTCCTGCCTTAACCACGCCCACGCTCATTGCATTAACAAGGGGGTTGGTATGATAACATTGTTCAAAATAGATTTCTCCTCCAACTGTTGGTACACCGAAACAGTTTCCATAGTGACCAATTCCATGCACCACTCCACCCAGCAGGTGTTGGGTTTTGGCTTCCTGAAGTTTCCCGAAACGTAGGGAATTCAGGGCAGCAATGGGACGTGCGCCCATAGTAAAGATATCGCGGTGAATTCCACCTACACCGGTTGCTGCACCCTGGAAGGGTTCAATAGCCGAAGGGTGGTTGTGACTTTCGATTTTGAATACTACCCCGTAACCATCGCCCATATCCATCAATCCGGCATTTTCCTCTCCGGCTGCTACCAGCATTTTACCACCTTCGCGGGGCAGGGTCTTGAGCCATTTGATAGAGTTTTTATAAGAACAGTGTTCACTCCACATGCCGGAAAAAGCACACAATTCATTGAAATTTGGCGTGCGCCCCAGTTTTTGCTTGATCAGTTCGAACTCTTCTGCAGTAAGTCGCAGTTGCTGGGCGGTTGATACAGTTATTTCCATGTTTTTTTGGCGGATAGTGTAAGAAAGCGCAAAGGTAAGGTACCTGACTGAGCCAGTGAAATGGGAACGGATATTATTTACATAGTCTATTTTTGGCTGCGATGACCATTGCGTTTATTCATAGAGGTACCGCCATATTACCTGAAATTTCAGCGTACCGAAACTATTTCGAAGGGCTGGGCTATCGTACCGTTGAATGTCATCCGGATGAAGTAAAGAGGCTGAAACCTGAAATTGAATGGCATTTTTTAGGCAAGCATCTTAAAAGGCAGAATCCGGACGCACTGGTTATACATGAATATGCTTCCTTATCAGCAGCCCCGTTTGCAGGTTTGAAAGACAGCCTTAAGAAAGTAGTTAATACCAAACCCGATTTCAGGATCTTTCAGAACGAATATACCAGAGATGGCATGCAATTTAATGACAAGATTCCTGCTGGAATTCGAAGTTCATTTACTATACCAGGAAATACTTTGAAGGAAAATCCTTCTAAAATATATGATTTCGTTTATGCTGGAACCTTACACAGGAGCCGTGAACCGGAAATATGGTTAAGTTGGTTTACACCAGGTGGTCCACTTGAAAAAAGAAGTTTGTTGGTGCTGGCGCCACGCAGACCAGATCTGGAAAAAGCATTTGCATTCCCCTGGATTCAGTTCCATGATGCGGTAGCTCCTGGTGAAGTAAACGCGTTTTTACAACAGGCGAGGTTCGGAATCAATTACCAGCCAGATTGCCCGCCCTTTAATCAACAACCCTCCTCCAAATTATTGGCCTATGCGGCTGCCGGAATTCCCATTATCAGTACTGATTACCAATGGGTAAGGGAATTTCTAAAATCCTATGGGGGAGCTTTTTACCTGATTGATACAAATGATCCTAAAATCGATTTTAAGGCAATCGAGAACTTTGCTTTTGAAGCGCCCAATCTGAAAGAATGGACAATTGAGTTTCAACTGGAGCAATCCGGCATCCTTGGTTTTCTAAAAAAAACCGGCTTCAACCAGGAAGTTATCAAACCAGGGATATAATCCGTCTGTATTCATGAATAACTTTATCCATACCAAATCGGCTGACTACTTTTTCTCTTCCTTTTTGTCCCATTTGTTTGAGGTCCTGTTCATTTAGCAGTAGCATCTCTTCCATTTTTTTTGCCAGGTCAAAGGGATCCTGTACCCGGCACAGATAGCCGTTCACTCCATCCTCCACCACATCACGGCAACCCGTATTATTAGTTGTAATGATTGGGAGTTCCATACTGGCTGCTTCCAACAGGCTGCGTGGTACGCCTTCATTATAGTAGGAAGGAAATACAAATACATCTGCACTGGCCAGGAAAGGACGAACATCTTCCTTAAAGCCAAGGAAATTGATTAATCCCTGCGACTGCCATTGCTGCACTTTCGATGGAGGGATTGAATCGGGGTGATTTTCTTCGAAGAAACCCAACACCACTGATTCAAAAACATAATCTTTCAATTTTAATAATCTGCTGGCCTCCACAAAAAGTTCAACTCCTTTACTCTTCAGCATCCGGCAGGACATCAGGAATTGAAAGGTTGGATTCTTTTTACGAATCGCTGGTGGATGAAAATAGGAGGTGTTAATACCTTCCCCAGGCAACACATTTATTTTATGAAGAGGTACGATGCGCTCCCGCACAAACAAAAGGGCATCTTCATTATTCAGGAAAAGCACTTCCTTGGCCCCACTCAGAGAAAAACGATAAAGTTGTTTGATTATGAAATAGAGCAGGTTTTTTCTGGAAAATGCAAAGCCAAGTCCGGTTATAACTGCCACTGAAGGAATTCCATTTTTATGTGCTGCAATTGTTCCATATATATTTGGCTTAGCTACATAGTGAAATATCAGGTCGGGTTTGATTTTTTTATACAGCCGCTTCAGATTCATCAGAAATTTCAAATCCGTAAATGGATTAATTACTTTATTATCGAAATCAATCGAAATATGTGAACAGCCAAGTGCTACGACTTTTTCAACAATAGCATGGTTGGGTGTGATAATTAAAATCTCGTGCCCGTCAGCGATCAGCATTTTAATGATATCAACTCTGAAATTATAGATGGACCAGGCATTATTTGATACAAATGCAATCTTCAATTTTTTTCTATCGCTCACTAAATCAAATATTAATGTTTCAAATGTATAGATTTGGAAACAATTCAGGGAAACGATGATGAATTATATTCTGTTCCTTATTGCCTTTCTCGCATTTTATTTCTGGCTCTTTCGATTTATGAAAAAAGCAACCCACGGACTAAATCCGGGGCAACTTGCGTTTGTTTTTACAGGCAAAGTGCTTGCCTCCTGTTTCTATGGCTGGTTACTATTACATTATTATGGAGGTGACGATACCTGGGTTATTCATGAGGATACGCTGATGGAATGGGAGCAGATGAAAATTAACCCATTGCGGTTCTTTGTATATGAGATTGATCTGCGTCAATACATAACTGACATGGGTTGGAAAGAAGGCCTTCCATATTTCAGGATGAAATTGGAAAAAGCCATCATCAACAAACCATTGGGCATTTTCAATTTCTATTCCCAGGGGAATTTTTATGTGAATATGGTCGCCTTTAGCTTTATCAGTTTCTGGGGATCCTTCTGGTTGTACCAGGTGCTGGCTGATCTTATGCCTGGTTATAAAAAATGGACTTTTCTGGTGTTATTCTTTTATCCTCCTGCATTATTCTGGCTGAGCGGGTTGCGAAGTGATGCAATGCTGTTTTTCTTTTTTAGTCTTTTTGTTTCGCGCCTGTACAGGAAGTGGCAGATTATGCCTGCAAGAGCCAATTTGTGGGTGGCTTCCCTTGCCTGGATTGGAATGGCAGTTGTGAAAGCAAGTTTTGCATTGTTGTTGCTCATCCCAATATTTGCCTGGTGGCTCACAGTCAGAAAAAAATGGCCGTTGAAAAAGGCTTTTGGCGGCACTACGCTGGTATTCCTGGGTTTGTTTTTTTTGAGTGCTGCTTTCCCGGAACCATTTAATTTACCCAATGCAGTCGCCAACATACAACAGGAGTTTTTTAAACTGGAGGGGAATACGAGAGTGGACTTACCGGCACTCAGCTCCGATCCTGTAACTTACATAAAAAACCTGCCAGCTGCACTGGATAATATCTTTCTCCGCCCCTACCCCTGGGACGCAAAGGGAATATTGCAATATGTAATGGTTGCACAAAATTTTTTTATAATATGTCTGGTTGTACTTGTTTTTATCCGGAGATTTCCAGGCAGGGGTGATTTGGTTCCACATTCGTTGCTCTGGATGCTGTTCTTATTAAGCATAAGTTTTTATTTATCAATTGGTTATACAATTCCATTCCCTGGTGCAACCATCCGCTACCGGGTGATTCCGGAAACTCTCCTGGTCTGGCTTTTGTCCATCGGAGCTATGGGATCAACTCTTACACATTATAATATTTTCAATGTTTATAAAAAGCAAAAAAACCTTTGAAATTCATCCTTCAATTACTTATTTGTTATCATTTTTTTAAGCAACTTAGCGGAAATTTATTCTTAATCGGAAAAATTAACAGCTAAAAATTATTTCTCATGTCATTACGCGTTAGTGCAATCAACAACATCAGCCAGGGTAAGGATCTGAAGGGGCCTGCGTCTGCCAAAATCACTGCTTTGTTTGGTGAAAACGTATTCACCCTTCAGAAAGCCAGGGCATTTCTGAGCGATGAGGCTTACAAAAGCCTGTTGTCTTCTATCAAGGGATCCAAAAAAATTGATCGTACCGTTGCTAACCAGATTGCAGCAGGTATGCGTCAATGGGCCGAGACAAAAGGTGTTACGCACTATACACACTGGTTCCAGCCCTTGACAGGAACCACTGCAGAGAAGCATGACTCCTTCTTTACATTAAAAGGTGATGGCACTGCTATTGAAGAGTTTGATGGAGCTGCATTGATTCAGCAGGAGCCGGATGCTTCTTCTTTCCCAAGTGGTGGAATCCGTGCAACTTTTGAAGCACGTGGTTATACAGCCTGGGATCCCTCCTCTCCTGCTTTTATTATGGAGATTGGAAATGGAAAAACGCTTTGCATTCCAACCATTTTTGTTTCTTATACAGGTGAAACACTCGATTATAAAGCGCCTCTCCTGAAATCACTGGAAGCGCTGAACAAGAGTGCTGTTGAAGTAGCCAATTATTTCGATAAAAATGTGAACCGTGTTTCTGCGACCCTGGGGTGGGAGCAGGAGTATTTCGTGATCGACGAAGGCATGTTCAATGCACGTCCCGACCTGGTATTAAGCGGTCGAACTGTTTTTGGTCACGCACCAGCTAAGGGCCAGCAATTGGAGGATCATTATTTTGGTTCCATTCCAGAGCGTGTATATGCCTTCATGCGTGATTTCGAAAACGAATCGTACAAGCTGGGTATTCCTCTGAGAACCCGCCATAACGAGGTAGCACCCGCACAGTTTGAGTGTGCGCCCATCTTTGAAGAAGTAAGTGTGGCAGTTGATCATAATACATTGCTGATGGATGTGATGAACCGTGTAGCGCGCAGACATGGATTACGGGTATTGTTGCATGAAAAACCATTCGCGGGTATTAATGGTAGCGGAAAGCACAACAACTGGAGCATGTCAACGGATACAGGTGTAAACCTGCTGGCTCCGGGCAAAACACCGAAGACCAACCTGATGTTCCTTACTTTCTTTGTGAACACCATCAAGGCGGTACACGATTTTTCTGATTTGTTGCGTGCAAGCATCGCATCTGCGAGTAACGATTACCGTTTGGGTGCGAATGAAGCTCCTCCTGCGATCATTTCTGTATTCATTGGGCAGTATCTGACTAAAGTGCTGGAAGAGATCAAAGAGCGTGTAGGTGATAAATTTGACGAGCAGGATGAAGCAATTCTCAAACTGGATCTGCACAGAAGCATTCCGGAATTGTTGTTGGACAATACAGACCGGAACCGTACCTCTCCTTTTGCTTTTACCGGTAACAAGTTTGAGTTCCGTGCGGTAGGTTCAACTGCGAATTGCGCCAATGCAATGACAACTCTGAATACAATCATGGCTGACACCCTGAAGAAATTCAAGCAGGATGTGGATGTATTGATTGAAAAAGGGGATAAAAAAGAGATCGCGATCATGCATGTGATCCGTGAGTATATTGTAGCGAGCGATAAAGTATTGTTTGAAGGAGATGGCTACAGTGAGGAATGGGAAAAAGAAGCAGCCAAGCGTGGTTTGCCAAACCTGAAAACTACCCCGCTTGCATTGGATGCGATGGTAACTGA